>JBDSFC010000432.1:0-6983 GCA_039919745.1 Bacteroidia bacterium
GGCATTCATTAAAAAGCCGAATTGTTTTTGCGCTTCTTCTTTTGTGAAGCCAAGTGTATCAAACATTTTTGCCTGCAGATCTTTATTGTGAATACGAATACTTCCACCACCAATTTCAACACCGTTAATTACAACATCATAAGCATTTGCTCTAACAGCCCCTGGATCGCTGTTCAATAATTCAACATCTTCGGGTTTTGGAGAAGTAAATGGATGATGTTTGGCATGCCATCTTCCGGCCAATGATGCCAATAGGTTTGGATCACCTTCATTCCATTCTAATAACGGAAAATCAATAACCCATAAACACGAGAATTTATTTTTATCGCGTAATCCTAATTTATTACCCATTTCCAAACGTAATTCGCTGGCTGCTTTTCTAGTTCTTTCTTCTGCGCCTGCTAATACTAAAATAAGATCTCCTTTTTCTGCGCCACAAACTTCTGCCCATTTTTTAAGCGCTTCTTCATTATAAAATTTATCTACGCTTGATTTAATTGTTCCATCTGCATTTACACGTGCATAAACCAATCCTGTAGCGCCAATTTGAGGACGCTTTACCCATTCTGTCAATTCATCCAATTGCTTTCGTGTATATTCCGAAGCGCCTTTTGCACAAATCGCAATTACAGCTTCTGCATCATCAAACACTTTGAAATTAGCTCCGGAGGTAACAGGTTTAAAATCTACCAACTTCATTTCGAAACGTGTATCAGGCTTATCGTTACCATAATTTTTCATGGCATCGGCGTAGGTCATTCTTGCTAATGTTGGAATATCAATACCTTTCACAGTTTTAAATAAATATTTCACAAGGCCTTCAAAGGTTTGTAAAATATCTTCCTGCTCAATAAAACTCATTTCACAATCTATTTGTGTGAATTCAGGTTGTCTATCTGCACGAAGATCTTCATCCCTGAAACATTTTACGATCTGGTAATAACGATCGAAACCGCTCACCATTAATAATTGTTTAAACGTTTGCGGGCTTTGTGGTAATGCATAAAACTGATTAGGGTTCATGCGGCTTGGTACAACAAAATCACGCGCACCTTCCGGGGTAGATTTAATTAATACAGGAGTTTCTACTTCTAAGAACTGAAGCTTATCCAAATAATTCCTTGTTTCAATTGCAATACGATGACGTAGCTCTAAATTTTTTCTTACAATGCTTCTGCGAAGATCTAAATAACGGTATTTCATGCGCAACTCATCGCCTCCATCCGTTTCATCTTCAATTGTAAAAGGAGGAGTGATAGATTTATTAAGGACTTCAACGTTTTGAAGTTTAATCTCAATATCGCCAGTAGATAAATTTTTATTTTTACTTTCTCTCTCAATTACTATACCGGTAACGCGTAATACTGTTTCACGCGCAAAACCTTCCTGTCCTAAAATGTTGCTATTTTTTTCATCTCCCAAAAAAGCAAGTTGCGTAATACCATAACGGTCTCTAAGATCAATAAAAGTTAAGCCACCCATAAGGCGACTTTTTTGAACCCATCCACAAAGCGTAACGGTTTTATTTATATCTGTAATTCTTAATTCTCCGCAAGTATGAGTACGTAACATAGTATTTAATTTAGTCTAAAAATAAGCGTTTTTCGTTAAAATTCAATTGTAGGATCAGCTTTTTTTATCTCTTCTTTTTGTTTGGTAATAAAATCCTGTAATTTTCGCTGTTCTTCACTTCCTCCGGCCATTTCACGGTGGTTTAAAGCTAAATTAAGTTTGTTTATTTGCGTATTAAGAGACTTTGTTTTTTCGTTAAAACCCGCTTCTGAAAATTTTTCCCAAACGTAATCGATCGCTAATTGGTTTGGATGTGCCAGATCTTCTTTGTAAAAACGGTAATCACGCAGATCATCATTTATTAATTCATAAGCCGGAAAATAATAATAGTTTTTGTTTTGCTTAAGTAGTTCGTGTATTGCTAAAACTAAAGTCGACTTACTTAAATTATTTTCGATCACACCGTCCTTTAAATATTTTACCGGCGAAACAGTAAAAATGATCTTTAATTTTGGATTAAGGTTTTGTATTTTTTTTAATAATCCCGAATAAGCAGAAACAATTTCGTTAACAGCCAATAAATTTTTCTCAAATATCTGTTGTGGTTGTTTATGACAATTGGCCACAACCTGCCCGGTTGTTAAATGATGATAGAAAAAAGCAGTACCAAAAGTAATGATCAAAACATCACTTTCTTTTAAAAAATTGTTTGCTTTTTGTGTTTGGATATTTATTTTTTCTTTTAACTCGTTTGCTGAAGGCGCATTTATTGAAGTGTGATGAAGATAACTGTAAAAAAGACCATTACGGGTTAAAATAAAATTATCGCTTAAGTTTTTTAAATTTAAAATATCGGTTAAACATTGATGAATGCTTGCCGGGTTAAATAAAATGCCATTAGGATTGGCATAAGTTTTAAATTTATGTTCTGATAAAAGGTCGCCGATATTTTCCGAAAAACAAGAGCCTAATAGAAATAATTTTTGTTTATGATCTATTTCAAAATCAAATTTCGGAGGAGTATAATTTAAATTAAATTTCATTATTTTTTTACAACCTCCTCAAATTTTTTATCAAGAAATTTTTTCGCGCTTTCATAAGTGTTTTCAACTTCACCATCTAAAATAGCGTCTTTTAAAGAATTCTTTAAAATGCCTATTTCCTTCCCAGGGGTTAAGCTATAGAGCTTCATGATCTCTTCACCACTAATTGGTGGTTGCCAATTGCGAACCTTATCTTTTTCTTCTATCTCAACTAATTTTTTACGCACGATCTCAAAATTGTGCATATAACGCTTCACCTTATTCGGGTTTTTTGTAGTGATATCACTTTCACACAATAACATCAGGTCATCAATTTCATCTCCTGCTTCAAATAATAAACGGCGAACAGCGCTATCAGTTACTTCTGTTTTTGCGAGCACTATTGGACGCAAATGAAGCTCAACCAATTTTTGCACGTACTTCATTTTTTCATTTAAAGGCAATTTTAAATTCGTAAAAATTTTCGGCACCATACGAGCACCTTTGTCTTCGTGACCATGAAATGTAAAGCCGTGACCTTCTTCAAAACGTTTAGTTGCAGGTTTTGCAATATCATGTAATATAGCAGCCCAGCGCAACCAAAGATTATCGCTTTTTTTTGCAGTGTTATCCAATACTTCTAAAGTATGATAAAAATTATCTTTGTGAGATAAACCATTAATAGTTTCAACACCTTGTAATTTTACCATTTCCGGAAAAATGATGTGAAGTAATCCGGTATCAAATAATAATTTAAAGCCAATTGAAGGAGTGGACGAGAGAATTATTTTATTAAGCTCATCGGTTATTCTTTCTTTAGAAACAATTTTTATCCTTTCCTTCTGCCATGTAATGGCCATTCGCGATTTTTCTTCTATTTCAAAGCCAAGCTGTGATGAAAACCTTATGGCACGCATCATTCGCAAAGGATCATCACTGTATGTTATTTCCGGCTCGAGTGGTGTGCGAATAATTTTATTTTCCAGATCCTGCAGACCATTAAAAGGGTCTAATAATTTTCCAAAATTATTTCGCGAAACGCCAATGGCTAATGCATTGATCGTAAAATCTCTCCTGTTTTGGTCGTCTTCTAATGTTCCGTCTTCAACGATCGGTTTACGCGAATCACGGTTATAACTTTCTTTACGCGCACCAACAAATTCAATTTCAAGATCGTTATACTTTACCTGGGCAGTTCCAAAATTTTTAAAGGTTGAAAGATGTGATCCTTCCCCCAGTTTTTTATGTAAAGCTGTTGCAAGATCAATTCCTTTTCCAATGGTAACAATGTCAATATCCTTACTGGTGCGTTTCAAAAAAATATCGCGCACATAGCCTCCAATGGCATAAGCATCTACATTAAGATCGTCTGAACAGTCTTTTATAAGTTTAAAAATATCTTGATTAAGAAACGGGTACATTTTGCCATGTAAAAGTACGATTTTACGGCTAAAAAGTGGTAAAGAAATGAGGTAAGAAAGGATTATTTTTTCAATCCGGATCTTCTTTTTTTCTCTTTCATGATCAGGTTCAACTCACGCCCTGTCTGGCCTTTAACACTTGTGTTTTCCTGTGCCCTCCTTATTAAATACGGAAGTACTTCTTTTACCGGACCGTAAGGCACGTATTTGGCCACATTATAATTATTTAAAGAAAGATTGTAGCTTATATGATCGCTCATGCCAAACAATTGAGAAAAATAAATGCGCTTATCTACCGGTGAAATGTTTTTTTGTTGCATTAGTTCAACAAGGTATAAACTGCTTTTTTCGTTATGTGTGCCGGCACAAAGTCCAATTGCTTCAATATTTTCAGTGCATAATTTCAAAGCTTCGTTATAATCTTTATCGCTTGCTTCTTTGCTTGATTGAATAAGGGATTGGTAACCCATTTCCTGGGCACGTTTTCTTTCTTTTTCCATATAAGCACCGCGCACTAATTTTGCGCCAACGTGGTAGCCGTTAGTTTTTCCCTGCTTAATGGATTCGGTCAAATAACTCAATCTATCGTGACGGTAAAATTGATAAGTGTTATAAACAATAGCTTTGGTTTTATTATAAAGCGCCATGTTCTCATTTGCAAGATCATCAATTGCAGGCTGGATCCAGCTTTCCTCGGCATCAATAAAAATCGCCTGGTTATTTTCGTATGCCGAACTGCAGATCTTGCTAACGCGGTTCTTAACGCGCACCCATTCCTGGCTTTCTGTTTCGGTGAATGTTTGTTTTGTACTTGCTTTTTGTAAAAGATCAAAACGCGCAAGGCCTGTTACTTTAAAAACACAAAAAGGAATATTCGCGTCGTTCTTTGCCATTTTAATTGTCTCTAATGTTTCTTCAAGACAATGATCAAAATCTTCTTCGCTTTCTTTCCCTTCTACACTATAATCCAGAATGGTGCCAATATTATATTTACCCAACTGGCCAATAGTAACTGAACAATCGTGAATGGTTTCGCCACCAACAAATTGTTTAAAGATGGTACTTTTAATTAAACCTTTAAAACCAACATTTAAAGCTAAAGGGCCAAAATTAGCGCCCAGCTTTACAAGCGCGGGGTTGCCAATTAATTTAAATAACCAATAAGAGCGATTTAGTTCAGAGTTTGTTTTCGCTTTAAATGCATTTTCAGTATTGTCAAATGATACCATTTCAGAAATTAAATTTTTTATTAATAGCCAAATACTTCTTTTAGAGTTAAAAATTTAACGGTACCGTATTGCTCAAGTACTTTCATATCTAATCCATCTTTTTTTCCTAAAACCAAAACAGTTGTTGGTTTTCCTTTAATGTTTTCTTTCTGGAATTTTTGGATGTCTTCTAATTTATAATTTTGAATTTTTTGATAAATGTCTTTTCTGATATCTGTTTTGTTCCCAAGGTTCTCAGCCGATAAATAATTAAAGAAAATATCGGCTTTGGTAATACGGTTCGTTCTCATTTCCTGCAGGATCATTTCTTTTGATGAATTAAAACCTCCTTCTGTTTTAGGCATTTCATTTAAAAGATCGCTTAATCCTTTTAATGCATCACTTAATTTATCTGCTTGTGAACCAATATAAGAACCGTTAAAATAATTTTTCCCTGCTTTATTTGGTTGCCTGTAAGATGAATAAGTAGAGTAGGCCAACGCTTTTGATTCGCGCAGGTCCTGGAAAACAATACTGCTCATTCCGCCTCCAAAATAATTGTTATAAAGTGCAATGATAGGAACATTTTGTGGATCATATTTTATACCGTTTGAAAGCATCATGATCTCAACCTGAGTCATGTCAAAATCAACAACATAAACTGTTCTGTCAAGAGTTCTTTCTACAAAATTATAAAGAGGAGGTACCGGTAATAATTTGGCAGGTACGTTGTGATCTGAATTGATCATTGATTTAACTTCCTCCATTTCGCTTGGACCGTAGTATAAGATCTTGTGTTCAAAACCATTAAGTGATCTTATTTTATTTTTAATATCAGCAACAGTTATTTTGTTGATCTCTTCATCACTAATAATATAAGAGTAAGGATTAATTGAACCGTAGCGTGCGTAATTGAGCATTGCTACATTTAAGATCACTTCTTTTTGTAATTTTTGGTCGTTGCGCGCTTTAATAAAATCTGCCAATAAATTTTTCAGAACGGTTTCATCAACCACAGGCTTATCAAGCATTTTTTCAAATAGTTTAAAGGCCTTTTCAAAATTATCATTCAACCCGATCAAACTTATCCAGGTATTTTCATTATCGCTGTATACATTAAAAGAACAGCCAAGACGATAGAATTCCTGTTTGATCTTTGCTGCATCCATACCTTCTGTTGACAGGTAAGGAATGTATTTTACGACAATCGGCAACAACTTATCGTTGTTTTTTCCCATATCAAATTTGTAGTACAACTCAAACAATTTGTTTTCGGTATTTTTATTATACAAAAAGGGAATGTTGGATTTTAAAGTAGATTTTAAAATATCCTTTTCGTAATCTAAAAATTTCGGTTCAATATTTGCAGGCACAGTTTTGTTAACGCCTTCAACAAATGGTGAGGTATGTTCCCTGTCTACTTCTATAGGAGTAATAGAAGGCTTTACAACTTTTTCGGAAACGGTATTTTCACCGGTGCGTTTATATACAACAACATAATTTGAGTTAGTAAAATTCTTATTCGCAAAATCAACAATTTCTTTTTTTGTGATCTTCGATATCCGTTCTATCCTGTCTACAGCTTTTTGCCATTTTACATTAGAGATAAATGCATCCAGCATTTCGCTGGCGCGGGAAGAATTCTGTTCAAGCTCTTTCGTTTTTTTTAATTTAAAATCTGTGATAACCGCTTCTAATAACCAATCCGGAAACTCTCCTTTTTTAATTAATTCTATTTGACTTAAAAGAAGACTCTCTACCTCTTCTAATGATTGACCTGCTTTTGGTTCACCTGTAAGGCCAAACATGGCATAATCATT
>JBDSFC010000495.1:0-5123 GCA_039919745.1 Bacteroidia bacterium
GGTTACCATTTGGATCATATTTAAATACAAAACAATCACTGTTTGGTCCACCAATTGAAGCAGCTGTGTATGTTGCAGGGCTTGGATCAAAATCAGTAGTGCCGTTAAAACTACCTGTAACATAAATATTTCCCACAGGATCTAAAAAAATATCACTTCCACTTTCAGAGCTTACACCACTAAATTGTTTAACCCAAACATAATTTAAGTTTGAATTTAATTTGCTTACAAAACCATCATTCGATCCTGCTGAACCTAAATTAACTGCTAATGGTCCCGGATCAAAATCGCAAGCTGCATTAAAACTTCCTGTTGTATATACATTATCGGCTGCATCTAAAAAAAGCGCTTGTCCTGAATCATAACTTGTACCTGCAAAAATCGCGTTTGCCATAAAACCTCCACTGCTGGCAGATTGCTTTAGGATACAAATATCACTTTGACCTAATGAATTAACTGTACCACAACCACACTGAGGCGATAGATCAACATTATTACCATAAAAACTACTCACACTGTATAGAACTGTACCGGCAGCATTTACTTTTATATCAATACCATAATCGCCTAAGGTTCCACCCATTGAAAAAGCCCAACCATAAACCATGTTAACATCATATTTTGCCATAAAAATATCGGCACCACCATAAACAGTTGCGGTATTTGTTGTGGCTGAAGGGTTAAAATCACAGTTACCATTAAAAGTACCAATTACATATATATTATTTGAAGCATCAAGATCAAGACCTGTAGCCCAGTCATCAAGGGTGCCACCCATAGATTTCGCTAAAAGGTAGTTGCCATTCGCATCTAATTTCCACATAAAAGCATCTTCATTACCCGCAGATACTAAATTAACGATACCTGCGTTTGGATCAAAGTCAACTGTTCCGGTAAAACTTCCAATAGCGTAAATGTTTCCCGACGCATCTGTATCCACATCAGAGATCGCTTCCTGCCCTGCATTTCCAATACGTTTAGCCCATAATAAAGCTCCCGCAGAGGTCATTTTTGTAATATAAATATCTGTATTACCGGTAACCGAAGTTAAATTGGTTACACCAGGTCCCGGATCAAAATCCACAGTGCCTGAAAAATTTCCAACTGCTATCACATTTCCACTTGGATCTGTTGTCACTGCGCTTCCATTATCGTAGTTAGTTCCGCCGTAACTCCTGGCCCAGGCAAAATTTTGAGCAATAGAAGATGTGTAAAAAAATACACTTACAAAAAATAGAAATGCGTAATTAATTTTTTTCATGCTTAGGTATTTAAAATGTCAATAATCAAAGGTTTATTAAGATATAAATTTAGCAAAAAGAAGTGCTTAGTAATTGTAAACTTACAATTCGGTCAATTTGAATTACATTTCGGTAATTGCTATTCAAAAAGACTTGTTAAAGAACAAACTCGTTTTAGCCATATTAAAAGTACAAAAAACGTATTAATTGATTAAAAAAATTAATAAACGTTGAAATCTTGGGAATAAACGCTAAAATAAAGTTAAATAAACCGGCATTATATTTTAACATTTACATTACTTTTTTTAATTTGTTAAATTTACCACAATATGGACGAACGCTCAACCTCCTTTTTAAAGCTCTTAAAAATAATGGATGAACTCAGGGAACAATGTCCCTGGGATAAAAAACAAACCATTGAAAGTATACGACATTTAACCATCGAAGAAACCTATGAGTTAAGTGATGCTATTCTTAAAAATAATATGTCCGAAGTAAAAAAAGAACTGGGCGATATTTTATTACACATAGTTTTTTATTCACGCATTGCCAGCGAAACTAAAGCTTTTGATATTAAAGATGTGATTGAGAGTTTATGCGAGAAACTTATTTTCAGACATCCGCATATATACGGAGACGTGAAAGCAGAAACCGAAGAGCAGGTAAAACAAAACTGGGAACAATTAAAACAAAAAGAAAAAGGCGGCAATACTTCTGTATTATCGGGAGTTCCTAACAGCATGCCTGCTTTACTAAAAGCATATCGCATACAGGAAAAAGCAAGAGCGGTTGGTTTTGATTGGGAAGATCCTACAGAAGTATTTAAAAAAGTAAAAGAAGAATTAGAAGAATTTGAAACAGAAATAAAAAACAAAGATCAGCAAGCGGCCGAAAAAGAATTTGGCGATGTGTTATTTTCTTTGATTAATTATGGACGCTTTTTAAATATCAATCCTGAAGATGCTTTAGAACAAACCAATAAAAAATTTATCAAACGCTTTGGATATATGGAAGCCAAAGTAAAAGAACAAGGCAAACAGATTGCAGATTGCAAACTCGAAGAGTTAGATATTTATTGGAACGAAGCAAAAAAATTATAATTCTTGAAGGCATTTTTAAAAAATAATTTTGCTATTCTATTCCTGTACATTACTGCAGTTACAGTTGCATTATTTTTTATCTGTAATTATGAAAAAGCTACCATTCATATTTATCTTAACCAATTTGTTGGGAATAAATTATTAAACAATTTCTTTTATTATATAACATACCTGGGCGACGGGGCCATAGCTCCCTTTCTTTTACTCGGTTTATTGATCTACAATATTCGTTTGGGTATTTACGCAACAGTTTCTTTTTTAACAGCAGCACTAACCGCACAATTTTTAAAACATTTCTTTTTTGATGACGTTAATCGCCCATGGTTTATTTTTCAATGGGAAAATCATTTTCCAATTCGCTATGTTGATGGTGTAGAGAAATATATTCATAACAGTTTTCCCAGCGGGCATGCCACACAGGCTTTTGCTATTTTTATGTGCCTTATTTTTTTTACAAAAAATCATTTATTAAAATTTGTTTTTTTCGGATTGGCAATGGGCACTTCACTTAGCCGCGTTTATCTATCGCAACATTGGTTGGTGGATATTACTGTTGGCAGTATTATTGGCACTGTATTTAGCCTTTTATGGTATTTTTTATTTATTCAAAAAAATAAATTAGAAAAATTAAACAAACCCCTTTTTAATTTTAAAAGATCTTGACCCTTTATCTTAAAAATAACTCAGTTCTTATTTTTTTAATTGCATTGATCTCTGCAATTATTTTTATTCCGTTTATTGGGAACTGCCCTTTATTTGACTGGGATGAAGTTAATTTTGCTGAATGCGCGCGCGAAATGTTAGTATCAGGTAATTACTCACGCGTGCAATTAAATTATCGTCCTTTTTGGGAAAAGCCTCCTTTGTTCATCTGGTTGCAAGCGGCAAGCATGAATATTTTTGGCATAAATGAATTTGCTGCCCGTTTTCCAAATGCTATTTGTTCGGTTGTTTCACTGATCGTTCTTTTTTTGATCGGCAAAAAATTTCACTCACAAAAATTTGGCATTATCTGGAGCTTAATTTATGCTTCGACTCTATTACCACATTTATATTTTAAATCAGGGTTAATAGATCCGTGGTTCAATCTTTTTATTTTTTTATCGGTTTATAATTGCCTGCAATTCATTAATAATCCAAATGGTAAAAGAGAAATTTTTAACGCTTTGTTTGCAGGATTATTTTTGGGCGCAGCAGTATTAACAAAAGGTCCGGCAGCTATTGCCATTGTTGGCTTAACAATAAGCGCTTATTTTATCTGGACAAAACAATTAAAACTATTTTTTTCAAAGCCATTTTTAATTTTTGCCATCACCACTTTATTTGTTTCCGGGAGTTGGTTCTTAATTGAATGGTTAAAAGGCAACCAGGATGTGATAAAAGAATTTATAGATTACCAGGTGCGCTTGTTTAATACAGAAGACAGTGATCACGGTGGTCCTTTTATTTATCATTTTGTTGTTTTATTGATCGGTTGCTTTCCGGCTTCACTTATTTTTATTGCTTCGTATTTAAATTATAAAGAGCTTACACCTTATCAAAAACAATTTCGTAAAATTTTTATTTGTCTTTTTTGGGTAGTTCTTTTATTATTCTCATTTGTAAAAACTAAGATCGTTCATTACTCTTCTCTCTGTTATTTCCCATTAACATTTGTTGCCGCTATTGGTATTATACAAAATTTTGAACGCTTAAAGTTTCATACTATTGTTAAAATAATTTATTGGCTAGTGGCAGGTTTGTTTACACTATTGCTGGCCGCCATAGGTTCTATAAATATTTTAAAGCCATATTTAATAAATAGTAATTTAATTAAAGATGAATTTGCACTTCAAAATTTACAGGCAGATGTAAAATGGACAGGTTTTGAATCTCTAATCGCTCTGCTTTTTTTGATCGCAGCTGTTCTAATTTACATGGCCATCAACAAACATAAGATCAAACTTTTGTATTATGGACTGGCGTTTAATTTGCTCTTTATATACACCACCATTGCAGTTATCATTCCTAAAGTAGAATTATATTCCCAACATGCGGCTATTGAGTTTTACAAAGCTTGTGGCAAACATGATTGTTATGTAGAGACACACGGTTTTAAAAGTTACGCTTATCTTTTTTATTCTGATCGCAGGCCTGAAGATTATGCCAATAAAGAACAGAACAAATCCATTAACCAAACACTTGATGATCTCGAAAAACAAGGCCAGTCAAGGCTTTCAACCTTCTCACTTGCTAATTTAAACTGGATGGAACATTATCCAATTGATAAACCGGCTTACATTGTGGCTAAAAACCAGTTTGAAGCAGAATTGCTCCTGAATCCTGAACTTAAAAAGCTCTACAGCAAGAACGGTTTTTGTTTTTTTGTGAAAATGCCTGCCAAATAGTCTATTTTATTTACTGGCACAAAATATGATTTAAATAAGGTACTAATTAAAGATATTTGCGTATGAATTTTGGAGACATGGATGAATTAACCTTTAAACAAGGGCTTGACGAGGATTCGGATTTTATTCCGTTATTAAGTAGTGAAGATGAGGATACGATGCAAAACGAGAAAATCCCCGAAATTCTGCCAATATTGCCGCTTCGTAACACCGTTCTGTTTCCGGGTGTTGTAATACCAATTACTGTTGGCCGAGACAGGTCGATACAACTCATAAAAGATTATAATAAAGGTGATAAGACGATTGGTGTAGTTGCCCAAAAAAGCGATACCGTTGAAGAACCAACTGAATTGGACCTTTATAGTGTTGGTACAGTTGCACAGATCATAAAAATG
>JBDSFC010000504.1:0-13862 GCA_039919745.1 Bacteroidia bacterium
AGCATTATTAGACCGTAATTTTGCAATAACAGATCTTTCGGAAGCAATAACTCAATTTCTTAAACTGGATAATAATGAAACGGAAATAAGAAGAAAAAATGCGCGCTTAAGGTTTGGAACTATAGTAAATGCTGAAAAAAATTACGAAGAATTTTATAAGAAATTAAAAACTATCTAGTGATCTTCATCAGCGTCATCAAACGCAATATCGCCACTCTCTTCATCGTCACCGTGCTCGTCTTCTGATTCTGTTTCTTCACCTTCTTCACCTTCAAGGCTATTTATATCAGCCTCTTCAACTGCTTCTTCACCAGTATCAATGGTCTTATAAATTTCTTCATCTTCCACTTCAGGTTCATTTAATAAACCAGCCATTGCAAGATCGGGGCTAAGTTCTTCTTTAGCCATATTAATTTGTTTGTATTGTTTAGGTGCAGTACCCATACTTTTTATACAAACAGGATAGGTAACTTTAGGGCTTTCGTCTGCAATTTTTAGCATTTCAATTAAAAAACCCCATTGTACATTTGGGTCAAATACATAAACAAAACGTTGATGAGGTTGCTCTATAAATTTTGCAATTTTCACATCAGCCATTAATTTTTTCGGATCTACATTTTTTCGGATCTCTTCTTCCTCTAAAGGCAGATCTTCTTTTTTAAGTGTGATCTCTTGTCCTTTACGCCAATAATCATCACTTACGAAAAAAGAAGCAGAATGTTTATTATCAAATTTAAAGCTATCCTGGATGATAGTATGGAATTGTTCGAATGTTTGAACGGCACGGATATCAATATCTCTATAAATATCTTCATTTTCTTCCAGGTAAACTCTAAAACGGTAAACTGCCATTATTTTAATTTTTAGTTTTATAAATCTCTGATTTCATCAAGCCAAGCTTATTAAAGAAATGCGTAAACGAAACGCCTAAAACGCCCATTCCATATTTTGAACTTCTTGCAAAATTAATAGAACTTGCTTCCGGAAAATATTTGGTTGGACAGGTAACTTCAGCAATATCAAAACCAGCATAAAATATTTGTGAGATCATTTGATTATCAAATACAAAATCATCTGAATTTGCATGGTAATTGATCTTTTGAATAACTTCTTTTGAAAAAGCCCGATAACCGGTATGATACTCAGAAAGTTTTTGATTGATCAATACATTTTGAGTGAATGTTAGCATTCGGTTGAAAATGTATTTATACATTGGCATGCCGCCTTTTAGCGCGCCTTTGCCTAATATTCTTGAACCAAATGCAACCGGATAAAGATCGTTTGCTATTAGGTAACTAAGGCTTTGGATTAGCTTTGGAGTATATTGGTAATCCGGGTGAAGCATAATAACAATATCAGCACCTAAGTTCATTGCAGTATCATAACAGGTTTTTTGATTTCCGCCATAACCTTTATTCTTCTCGTGTCTTATTACGTGCTTAATGCCAATGCTGCGGGCCACTTCAGAAGTGTTATCCTTACTATGGTCATCTACTAAAACAACATCGTCAACAATATCAAAGGGTATCTCTTCGTATGTTTTTTTTAATGTTAGTGCAGCGTTATACGCAGGTAAAACTGCTATTATCTTTTTTCCATTAATCATATGTCTGCAAAAATAACAAAGTTTAGTTAATTTATCACCTTAAAAATAACTAAATTAATGTAATTTTAAGCAATTATTGTGCTCTTAAAAAAACTACATACACTAACGTTAAAGTCGTTTTTGCCTCCTTTTATCATTACACTATTTATAAGTGTGTTTTTATTTTTTTTGGTAGAGATCGTGATCACGTATTTAGATGAATTTATAGGAAAAGGGTTAAAAACTTTTGACCTGATTAAACTATTTGGATATGCCTGGATAGCCATCATTCCACAATGTATCCCCTTAGCGGTTCTTTTAGCCTCTATTATGGGTTTTGGAAATTTAGCCGAGAATTATGAGCTGGCAGCTATGAAATCTTCCGGTTTATCGCTATTTAAAATAATTAAACCTGTATTTGTGTTTATTGTGGTTTTGGCCGGGATGACGTTTTTGTTTAATAATTTTATTTTACCTGTAGTGCATTTAAAATTTCAATCGCTTTTGTATGATATTCGTCAAAAAAAACCAACTGTAAATATCAAAGAAGGGATCTTTTATAATAAGATCGATAATTACACCTTGAGGGTTGGAAAAAAGTCAGCCAATAAAGATACCCTTAAAGATATATTTATTTACGATCACAGTGCTCACCAGGGCAACAACGTGCAAATGTATGCTAGAACAGGCAAGCTCACTACTACTGCTGATACAAGCGCTTTAGTATTGATATTAAGGGATGGTAACAGGTACGAGGAAGTATTGAATCAAAGCGGCTCTGCTCCACATAAAAAACCGTTAGCGCAGTTAAATTTTAAACAACTGCAGGTAAATATTGAATTGGTAGACTTTAAATTAAAACGAACCGATGAAAATCAATTTAAAGGATATGAAGAGATGATGAATATTTGGCAAATAGATTCTGTTGCCGATTCAACTACAAAAATGCTTGCTAAAAGATTGAGGGAACTTGAAAAACAGTCTAAACTTTATTTTTATGGCCGCACATCTACTTTTATTGCTAACGACAAAAAAATCAAAACCGTTTCCATTAAACAATTTTATGATAGCTTAAAACCAAATGATCATTACAGAAGCCTTGAAAATGCCTTAAACATTGCGCGTTCAGCCTCAAGTTACATTGATTCGGCAGAGCAAAATCAAAAAACAGAACAAGAAACGATTGATAAATTAAATATAGAATGGCATAAAAAAATAGTAGTGTGTTTTGCTTGTATTATTTTATTTTTTGTAGGCGCACCTTTGGGCGCGATCATAAAAAAAGGAGGTTTAGGCTTGCCTGTGGTTGTTGCTGTATTTTTCTTTTTAGCCTATTTTATTTTAACAGAGGCATATACAAGCCTTGCCTTTGAAGGTGCAATGCCTGCCTGGCAAGCCATGTGGACGCCGCTTGTTATTTTTTTACCGATAAGTGTTTTTTTAACGTATAAGGCCGCAAAAGACTCAGCTATTTTTGATGTTACCATTTATTATGTGTGGGTAAATAAATTGTTTAAAAAGAAACCAAGTGCTTAAGATCTTACAAATAAGCAACAAAGCTCCATATCCGCCAAACGACGGAAGTAGCATTGCTATATATAACATGGCCCAGGGCCTTATTGATAATAATGTTCAGTTACACTTATTAACTATTAATACAAAAAAACATTTTAAAGATGATAACGAAGTTCCTTCTGATTTTAAAGTAAATTCAAATTACGCATCTGTTTATCAGAATACAGATACAAGTGCTGTTGGTGCTATAATGAATTTGTTCTTATCAGATTCTTATTTTGTTTCACGCTTTTATTTCTCAGATTTCGATAATAAATTAATAGATACTTTAAAGAAAAATACTTTTGATATTATTCAATTAGAAGGTGTTTTTATGGCGGTTTACATTGCTACCATTAAGAAATACAGTAAGGCAAGAATTGTGCTTAGGGCGCATAATATTGAACACAAGATATGGGAAAGACATTTAAACAATTCTAAGAAAAGTATTTTAAATAAATATTTGTCAATACAAAATGATCGCTTAAAGAAGTTTGAAGAAAAAATTCTAAATGAGGTGGATGCTATTGTGCCAATTACAGATCATGACAAAAAATTGTTTGAGCAAATGGGCTTTAAAAAAGATATTTTCACCTGCATCACGGGTGTAAATGTTGATATATATCAAACTAAACAAAATCTTCCTGTAAAACCTAAAACAATTTTTTATTTTGGATCAATGGATTGGTTACCTAACCAGGAAGCCGTGAAATGGTTCTTGGAAAATTGTTGGCCTACTATCAATAAAGCTGTTCCCGATTCTAAATTTGTGATCGCGGGTAGGGGAATGCCTCAAAGTTTTAAGCAATTAAATCTTCCCAATGTTTTAACCATAGAAAATGTAAAAGATGGTAAAACATTTTTTGAACAGCACCAGATCATGGTAGTGCCTCTGCTTTCGGGAAGTGGTTTGCGAATAAAGATCATTGAAGGTATGGCACATGGTAAACCCATTGTTAGCACATCTATTGGCGCTGAGGGAATTTATTGTGATCCAAAGAAAGACCTTATTATTGCTGATAAACCTGAAGATTTTAGCAACGCTGTAATTGAACTTTTAAAGAATGATGCAAAACGAATTGAACTGGAAAAAAATGCTTCTGCTTTTGCATACAAAGAATTTGATAATAAAAAAATAGTTTCAAAATTAGTTGAGTTCTATAACCGATTATTAAATGCATAGTTTTTTAATTATAATTTTTTTTAGTTCGGTATTTTTAATACTTCAAACCTACCTGTTTTATCCTTTTTGGTTAATTGTATTTACTTCAAAAGCAAAAAAAAAGAACGCTCAGTATTCTATTAATGATGAGCTGCCAACCGTTGGTATTTTGATCGCAGCTTATAACGAAGAAAAAATTATCGGGGAAAAGATCTTATCGGTACTTAAAACAAGTTACCCATTAGCAAAGATTAAAATTTATGTTGGTTCCGATGCTTCTAATGATAGAACGGAACAAATAATAAATGATCTTATAAAAGACCATAAGAATATAGAACTTGTGAAATTTGGTGGCAGAACAGGTAAGGCAAATATTATTAACACCTTGTCAGAAAAAGCAAATGAGGAGATCTTTATTTTAACCGACGCTAATGTTATTTTTAAAGAAGATACTATTTTTAATCTTATTCGTCATTTTAAAGATCAGAAATATGCGCAGGTTTGTGCTAACATCATTAAAGTTTCCGGTTCTGATTTTGGTATTGCAAAACAGGAAAAATCATACATTGTTTTTGAAAACAAAATTAAATACGCTGAATATATGCGCTGGGATATTGTAATGGGCGCAGAAGGTGGCTGTTATGCTATCAGAAAAGAATTTTACGCACCTGTTCCCCGCAATTTTTTTATGGATGATTTTTACATTACTATGAATGTGATCGAAAATGATAAAAAAATTGTTTTTGATCATGAGGCTAATTGTTATGAAGATGTGCCAACACAAGCCTTTGAAGAATTTAAAAGAAAAGTAAGGATCTCTATTGGTAATTTTCAAAACCTTTTTCGTTACAAAAAATTATTATTGCCTTTTTGGAAGGGAAGTGCTTTTGCATTCTGGTCACATAAGGTTTTACGGTGGCTAACACCTTTCTTTTTATTATTATGTTTGATCAGTAGCGGACTCCTTGCAATGCATTTTCAATTATTTTTTATTTTATTTCTGACACAGATCGTCTTAATGCTTTTCCCTGTTATTGACCTTATTGTTCCATTTAAAATTTCTGTTTTAAAATTCATAAGCCATTTTTATTTAATGAACCTCGCTTTACTTAAAGGTTTTTTCATGTTTATTAAAGGTGTTGAAACCAGCATCTGGCAACCAACTAAACGTAATATTGAATAAGATAACCTGCATATTCATTTTCATTTTTTTTACTTTTTCTTTTTTAGCTCAAACTAAAAAGGATCAAAAAGCAGTTACAAAAATAAATCAGTCTGCCGTTGTCACTCCAACCCAAGCTCCCGTTGGTAAAACAATCAATATTAAACATGCAAATAGTTTGTCCTTTGACAGGGAAAAGAGTAATGCAAAGGTTTTAACTGGTAATGTTGTATGTGAACATGATGGTGCTATTTTAAATTGTGATTCGGCTTTAATTTATGATGGCGAAAGTAAGATGCAGGCCTCTGGTCACATTGTAATTACGAAAGGTGATAGTATAACTGTTACTGGTGATAAATTATTTTATGATGGCAAAACAAAATTAGCGGCACTAGAAAACAATGTGAAATGTGTTGAAAAAGACATGACGCTTACCACAAATCATTTAACGTTTGATGTTGGAAATTCTATCGCCAATTATTACGATGGCGGCACAATTGTAAATAAAGAAAATACTTTAACCAGTAAAATTGGCCATTATTATTCAGCTACAAAAGATCTTGCGTTTCATTATGATGTTGTGCTCACAAATCCGCAATACACAATGAAGTCAGATACGTTGCGGTACAATACTGTTACAAAAACCGCTTTTTTTTTGGGGCCAAGTATTATTATGAGTAAGACCGATTATATTTATTGCGAGAACGGTTATTATGATACGGATAAAGAGTTAGGGCAATTTAGTGTTAATGCCTTATTGATGACTTCACAACAAAAACTAACGGGAGACAGTTTGTTTTTTGATCGTAATACAAAAATAGGTAGGGCATTTAGAAATGTTCGGTTAATTGATACAGCGCAAAAATCGATCATTTTTGGTGGTTATGCAGAGTTTAAAGAAAAAAGATCTGAAGCTTTGGTGACAATAAATCCTGTTTACGCAAGGATCGTCGACAATGACACATTGTTTATTGCTGCAGATACGTTATATCACCGTGATCTTGATTCGGTTGATAATTTTTTGAACGCATACCATCATGTAAAGATCTTTAAAACCGATATGCAGGCAAAAGCCGATTCGGCATCACTTAACACCAAAGATTCTTTATTACAATTATTCCGGAATCCTGTATTATGGTCTAACCGTTCGCAGGCTACTGCAAAAATGATAAAAATTTATCTTGGTAAAAATACAGTGAATGGCTTTAAACTGGAAAGCAATTCGTTCTTAATTAACCAGGCCGATACTATTGATAAGTTCAATCAATTATCGGGTAGGAGCATTGAGGGTTTTATAAGAAATGACACTGTAAGAAAGGTAATTATATTGGGTAATGCAGAAGCGCTCTATTATGTCAAAAATAAGGCCTCTATTGCTGGTTTAAATAAAACTACCTGTACTGAAATAAATATGTGGTTCAAAAATGCAGACATTGATAGAGTTACATTAAAGCCTAATGTTGAAGGAACAGTTACACCTTTAAAAGATGTTGACCCGGAAGGTTCTAAAATAAAAGGATTTAACTGGCAATATGATAAACGGCCAAAATCGCGTTGGGAGTTACATCAAAAGGAAAAGAGCGAAAAAATAAAACCCACAGGTAAAAAAGAGTAACTGAAATTATTCTTACATAAATAAGGCTTTTAGTTCTGTTGCGTCATGTGGTTTAAGTCTTCCTGCTAAAACCAAAGATAGTTGCCTTCTTCTTAAAGCACTAGCAAACCTGCTTTTTTCTAATTCTGTTTCAGGTTCTATCGGAGGTACTGGTAAAGGCGATCCATTCTGATCTATAGCAACAAAGGTTAAAATAGCTTCATTACATTTTGTTTTTTCTCCTGTTGTTGTATTCTCAACAAAAACATCTACAAATATTTCCATGCTACTTGAAAAAGCACGACTTACTTTTGCTTCAAGAGTTACTATACTTGTTTGTTTAATCGGTTTATCAAATGAGATCTGGTTAACCGAAGCAGTTACTACCACGTGTCCGCAATGACGCTGAGCGGCAATTGCCGCAGTAATATCCACCCATTGCATTAATTTACCACCAAATAAGTTGCCAATGTTATTGGTATCATTGGGTAAAACAACTTCAGTATTAATTGTTAAGGATTGAGATGGTTTTTTTGCTTTCATATTTGGTAGTAATTAATAATATAAACTGGTGTAAAATTAGTCATAATACTTTATTTTTGCAGTATGGATATTTCATACATAAAAGCTTTACACATAATATTTGTAATTTGTTGGTTTGCAGCCTTATTTTACATGGTTCGTTTATTTATTTATTGCACTGATGCTCAAAATAAAGACGAAGTGGCACGTCCTATTTTAACGCAACAATTGTTATTCATGCAAAAAAAATTATGGTATATCATTGGGTGGCCTTCTATGATCGGTACTTATATTTTTGGTGGATGGATGCTTGCTTTAAACTGGAGTTATTATTTATCGCAACCATGGATGTGGTTGAAATTAATTGTCGTTGGTCTTTTAACGTTATACCATTTAGAATGTCAACGTATCCTCACTTCACAAAAACAAGGTGTTTTTAAATACAATTCTTTTAAGTTGCGTTTGTTTAATGAGTTGGCAACAGTTTTTTTAGTGGCAATTGTTTTTTTAGTAGTAGTTAAATCTACAGCCGGTTTATTATGGGGTATTTTAGGCTTGATTGCTTTTGCAGCTATTCTTATGTTATGTGTTAAATTATACAGGCGCAATAGTGCTAAAGATGACAGCCCGGTTATTCCTGAAAATAAGACAACAACAGAAAACGAAAAAAAATAATTTTTGTTTTGTAGCATTTTTTATTTTCAATATTAAATGTATATTTAAGAATGAACCCCATTTGGACGCAAATAATTACTAAAACAACTCTTAGTCGTAAAAAGACAAATGGTGAAAATGATACTTATTCGGATTACCAATTAGCAAAGGGTTTACGTGAATTTAAAATAATATCATTTGGTCTTGTAAAAGATTGTTTACTTATAACAATTGGTATTTTTTCTGCAGCTTTTGGATTTAAAGGTTTTTTATTGACCAACCACTTTATTGATGGCGGCGCTACAGGTATTTCTTTATTGATTTCAGCACTTACAACTGTTCCCTTGTATCTTTTAATTATTGGCATTAACATTCCATTTATTATTCTTGGATATAAGATAATTGGTAAAGCATTTGCAATAAAAACGGCAATGGCAATTTCAGGCCTGGCATTGTGCGTGGCAACAGTTAATTTTCCGGATATTACGAAGGATCCTTTGCTGGTAGCTGTTTTCGGCGGTTTTTTTCTTGGTGCAGGTATTGGTTTGTCTGTTAGGGGTGGAGCGGTAATTGATGGAACAGAAGTATTGGCAATTTATTTAAGCCGTAAATTTGGAACTACTATTGGCGATGTAATTATAGTTATTAATATTCTGATTTTTTCTGCGGCTGCATATTTTCTTTCGATCGAAATTGCACTTTATTCCATGATCACTTACCTGGCGGCGTCAAAAACATTGGATTTTATTATTGAAGGGATCGAAGAATATACCGGCGTTACTATTATATCATCGCATAGCGAACAGATAAGGACAATGATAATTAACAATATGGGACGTGGTGTTACCGTATATAATGGCAAACGTGGTTTTGGCAAATCCGGCGAATCATCAAAGAACATAGATATTATTTATACCGTAATTACAAGGCTCGAGCTTAACAAATTAAATACAGAGATTGAAAAGATTGATCCAAACGCTTTTGTTGTAATGAGCAGTGTAAAAGATACAAAAGGCGGAATGATCAAAAAACGTCCATTAAAACATTAATTTAAATTTCAAAATCATAATTAGTTTTTGTACTTATTTAAATATGCATTACTTCCTTTAGCATATAAAATGCACTTTATAACACATGTTTAACAGTTTTGTTGCAAAAACTAATTTTTACATCTGGCAGATTTCATTCGATAAATGGCAGCTATTTTTTTGTTTTTAATGGTTAGGTTTGATCAATAAAAAAACTAACCATGAAAAAAATCTACAACCTTATTTTATTATTTAGTATAGTAGTAAGCAGCAATTCTTTTTCTACTATTATTAATGTGCCGGCAAATTTCTCAACGATACAAGGTGCCATTAATGCGTCTGTAAATGGCGATACTGTTGTAGTTGCACCTGGTACCTATTTTGAAAATATCAACTTCAGGGGAAAGAATATTGTTGTTACGAGTCAATATTACCTTGCGCAAAACGTTTCTTTTATTTCTTCTACTATTATTAATGGAAGCACTCCTTTATTTGCTGATACTGCAAGCTGTGTTATTTTTAATCATAACGAAACTTCGGCTGCAATGCTCCAGGGCTTTACGCTTACCGGCGGAAAAGGATCTAAATGGGTTGATATTCATGGCGCCGGGACTTATCGTGAAGGTGGAGGAATTCTTATTGAGTTATGTTCGCCTACTATAAAACATAATTTAATTACTAATAACTTAGTAACCAATGCAACAGGTGTAAGTGGTACAGGTGGTGGTGGTATTCGTATAGGCGACGGCAATCCAACCGTTTGCAGTAATGCGATAATGTTTAACCAGGCCGGTTATGGTCCGGGTATTGTTTTGAATTATACTGGTGGCAAGATCACAAATAATATTATCGCATCTAATACCGGTGGACAAAGCTTTAACGGTGGTTCAGGTATTTGGGCAATTAATAATTTAAGCTTAACTCCAATTGTTATAGAAAATAATACTATTATAAATAATTACTCGTCCTTAGCAGGTGGCACAGGTGGTGTATTGATCTGGGGATGTAATAATGTTTCTGTCCGGAACAATATTATTTATGGTAATTTACCAGCGGTTCAGGTTAAAACAATAACAATAGCGCCTTCTGTTACTTATAACGATATACAGGGAGGATATGCAGGAACAGGAAATATAAATCAAAATCCAATGTTTGGTACTAACAATTATTACCTGGCAAGCGGATCACCTTGTATTGATTCGGGAGATCCTGCAAGTATCTATGATGATATCGAAGATCAGGCGAATCTTGGTAATGCACTGTTTCCTTCACTGGCTTTATTACATAATGATTTGGGAGCATATGGTGGTCCTTGTACATCTATACTTCCGGCTTTTACGACAGTTACCGGTATTAAAGAAGAAGAAACTATAATAAATGGATTTCACATTTTTCCAAATCCCGCATCATCTGTTTTTACTATTAAATTTTATTTGGAAAATGAACAACCAATAAAAATAGAGTTACTTGATGTTTTAGGACGACCAATATCTTTATTATATAACGAAAATTCCAATAAAGGTGATAATGAGCTCACAGTAAATAAACAAAATTTATCAAGCGGAACTTATTTCATAAAGATAAATAACAGGACAGGTTTCTCTACAATAAATAAGCTGATAATAATAGACTAATCCTGAAAGAGTGATTTATTTCAGGATTGCTTATGATTTCAATCATTAATCTTTAATAACGAAAATAAGAAAGTATTTTTAATTTTATTTCACAAAACAATATTGCTAATAACTTTGTTATAGTAAATTATAAAGTGAGATAAAAGTAAAAATGGAATTTATTGATTATTATAAAATTTTAGAGCTAGATAAAAGCGCTAACGAAGCCGAAATTAAAAAAGCCTATCGTAAACTGGCACGAAAATATCATCCTGATCTTAATCCAAACGACACAGACGCTAAAAAAAAGTTTCAACAAATTAATGAAGCTAACGAAGTTTTAAGCGATCCTGAGAAAAGAAAAAAATACGATCAATACGGCAAAGATTGGAAACACGCTGATGAAGCCCATAAACACCAACAATCAGGAA
This sequence comes from Bacteroidia bacterium, assembly GCA_039919745.1. Lineage (GTDB taxonomy): Bacteria > Bacteroidota > Bacteroidia > B-17B0 > Aurantibacillaceae > Aurantibacillus. The sequence continues at coordinate 11,306 of JBDSFC010000504.1, forward strand.
GTCCGCACTCGCAAGGTAATGGAGGCTTTGGCGGACAACAGTGGAGTGGTGGAGATTTTTCCGGCGATGATTTTTCTGATTTTTTCGGATCGATGTTTGGAGGACAAGGAAAAAGAAGTCAGTCTAAATATAGGGGCCAGGATTTTAATGCCGAATTAAAACTTGATCTTAAAGATGTATTTGTTACACATAAACAAACTCTAACAGTAAACGGAAAAAATATTCGCATCACAATTCCTGCAGGAGTGGAGCATGGCCAGGTAATTAAAATACCGGGTCATGGCGCCCAAGGTGTTAACAACGGCCCTAATGGAGACTTGTATCTTACATTTTCTATTACAAATAATACAGGTTTTAAGCGCGAAGGAAATAATCTCTATAAAGATGTTGATCTTGATATATACATTGCTGTTTTGGGTGGAGATCTGACTATTGATACTTTTGATAGTAAGGTTAAACTAAATATAAAACCAGAAACTCAAAACTCAACAAAAGTGAAACTAAAAGGTAAGGGCTTTCCTGTATACAAAAAAGATGGCGAGTTTGGCGATCTTTTTATAACATACAAGATAAAGGTTCCAACCAATTTAAGTGAGAAGGAAAAAGAATTGTTCAACGAATTAGCAAAAATAAGAAATCATGGAAATTGAGAAATTTATGCCCGCTAACTATTTTTGCGAAGTCTATAACGTAGATTTTGCTTTCGTTAATTCGTTACACGAATTTGGTTTGATCTCAATAGTTGTGTATGAAGAAGTTCCTTACATTGAAAAAGAAAAATTAAAAGAGCTTGAAAAAATGATCCGCTTACATTATGAACTTGACATAAACCTGGAAGGCATCGAGGCCATCTCTCATCTGTTAAACAAAGTGGACTCTTTGCAGCATGAAATTACAAGCCTTAAAACCCAGTTAAAATTATTGGAAAGTGAACGGATTTAGAATTAAAATTCTTTAATCGCATCTTTAAAGAAGATCTCAAAATTTGCAGTTAACTCTTCTTCATGTTCTTTAAAAATCACGACAGATCGGTCGAGCATAACATTATGCTTTATCCGGTGAGATAAGTGAAATAATACTTTTTCAATCCCTTCGATCGATGAGTATTCGTAATAAATATTGTTTTTCAAAACATAATCTAAAAAATTCGAACTGCTTTTTGGAAGAAGTGCTTGGTTCTGAATATATGTTTGGTAAACCTGATCACAAAAATATTTTAATGGAATAGTAGAATACATTGAAAAATTTTTGGCTAATAAATGATCAAAATAAATATCAATTAGAACGCCACTGTATCGTTCATATCCATTATAAAAAATACGTTTGGCGATCTTAAAATTTGTATGTGAGTCCGTAAATGTATCGATCCGCCTGTGTAAATAAATTCCTTCAATTATTGTTGGAGAATAATTTTTAAAATCATTACCACGCAAATGATCTGCAATAAAATTGCCAATCAAAAGATCAGTATTGTTATTGGATAAAAAAGCATGCGCTAAATAATTCATTGATGTAAAATTAACAAAAAACCCGTTGTGCTTTGATCACAACGGGTTTAATGATTAAAAATAATAGATTATTGTTTTATAATATTATTTTTTTGAATAAGATTTCCATTCTCGGTTATCTTGATCGTATAAATTCCATTTGCTTCATTTTTTAAATTAAGCGAATTATTTAAACGTGTTGTTTTTTGTTTAATGATCAATTGGCCAATAGAATTATAAACTTCAATAAATGTATTTTCAGAAACTGAAATTAAGTTTACATTAATATCACCATTCGTTGGATTTGGAAATACAACAATAGAAGAAGAAACGTTAGTCGCGTTTCCATTAATGCCTGTACAAGCTGAAACAGACTGTGTAATAACGTAAGCTACAGTACACGTTCCGCCGTTTGAACCGGTTACCGTATAAGATGTTGTAACTGTTGGTGACACAGCAATAACTGTGTTGTTAGATGTAGTATTCCATGTATAAGTGTTAGCACCATTTGCAGTTAAAGAAACAGTTTGACCTGAACAAATTAAACTTGCACTTGATGATGCATTTACCGTTGGGCCAACAGTAATATTAACACTAAAAGAACATGTGCTTGTATTACCTGAAGCATCGCTTGCCATATAAATTACATTGGTTGTACCCAAACTAAATGTTCCGCTTGCATTTGTAACTCCAGTCGCTGTTGTAGCACCCGTTAATGAATAAGTTACATTAGTGCCTGAACAATTATCAATAACTGATACGGGTGCAATACCTGTTACAGAAGAGCTACTGCATTGGTTAACATTTCCCGGACAAGTTATAGTTGGTGATTGCGTATCAACAACAGTTACAGAAAATGAACAACTGTTTGAATTTGCTCCGTCGGTAACTGAAAAAGTTTGAACTGTTGCACCAACCGGGAACATTGAACCACTTGGTAAACCAGCAGTTTGGGTTAAAGTTGTTGTTGATGTACTTGGTGCTGTAATAATAACTTTTCCATCTCCTGTATTTGTACCCGCTGTAACAATTGTGTTTGTAGCCGATCCAGTAAAAGAAGAACCACCACC
>JBDSFC010000538.1:0-3421 GCA_039919745.1 Bacteroidia bacterium
ATATGGCCTTGTGCACTTAAGCACCGGGGATATTTTGCGCAGCGAAATAGATAGAGGAACAGCTTTAGGAAAAAAAGCGAAAGAGATTATGGACCGCGGCGAATTGGTAAGTGATGATATTGTTATTGGAATGATAGAATCAAAGCTGGATGATAACACCAATGCAAAAGGTTTTATTTTTGATGGTTTTCCAAGAACTACTGCTCAGGCAATTGCATTAGATGATTTGTTGCAAAAGAAAGGTACGGGCATTAGCGGCATGTTGGCGCTTGAAGTGGATGATGAAGAATTGACCAAACGTTTATTAAAGCGTGGTGAATCAAGCGGGCGTGCTGATGACAGAAATGAAGATATTATCCGTCGCCGTATTTTAGAATATAATACAAAAACATTACCACTTAAAACTTATTACAGTGAACAGGGTAAATTTCATTCAATTGAAGGTATTGGAACAATTGATGGTATTTTTAAATCGTTGGTTGATCGTATTACCTTTTTAAATGCTGAAATGGATCTTACTGCTTTAGAAAGTGATCTTGAACATTTAGATCTAACCATACAGGATTTTGAAGTAGCTAACGAAATTGCACCTGAACTGCTATTGGAAATTGATGCAATTAAACGCATCGAAGCAGAGGAAGCAGAAGAGGAGAAAGAAAATAAAAGGCAGGAAGCAAAAGCAAAAAAACAAAATACACCTGTTAAGAAAGCGATAACAAAATCGGTATCTAAAAAAACAGCTGCTCCTGCAAAAAAAGCAGCGCCTAAAAAAGCGGTTAAAAAATCAAAACCCGCTGCTAAGAAAAAAGCGGTGAAAGTTGTAAAGAAAAAAACCGCAGCTAAAAAACCTATTGCGAAAAAAACCGCTAAGAAAAAAGTAGTTGTTAAGGCAAAGAAAACGGTAAAGAAAAAAACTGTAGCAAAAAAAACTACTCCTAAAAAAGCAGTTAAGAAAATAGTTAAAAAAGTTGCTAAATCAAAAGCAAAACCTGCCCGGACAAAGGGCGGGAAGTCAGGTAAAAGAAAATAAAAATAAAAACATATATGGGCCTGATGCGTTATTGCATTAGGCCTTTATATTTGTAGTAAAGAGAAGATGGATAATAATTTTGTTGATTACGTTAAAATATGTTGCCGTAGCGGTAAAGGCGGCGCTGGTTCTGTGCATTTTCACCGCGATAAATTAACCGCGTTTGGTGGTCCTGATGGTGGTAATGGTGGCCGAGGTGGCCATGTTATCCTTCGTGGTAATAAACAACTCTGGACATTGATCCATTTAAAATACCGTAAACATATTATTTCTGAAAGTGGTGTAAATGGATCGAGTAGTAATAAATCCGGTAAAGAAGGTGAAGATGAATATTTGGAAGTGCCTTTAGGAACAATTGCCCGCGATGAAGAAACTGGAGAAATTGAATGTGAAATTACTGAAGATGGCCAGGAAATTATTTTAGTGCCCGGTGGAAGAGGAGGCTTAGGTAACGCGAATTTTAAAAACTCTGTTCAGCAAAATCCACGTTATGCACAACCGGGTGAAGAAGGAAAATCAGAGTGGAAGATCTTAGAATTAAAAGTATTAGCAGATGTTGGTTTGGTTGGATTTCCAAACGCCGGAAAATCTACTTTACTTTCTGTAGTAAGTGCTGCAAAGCCGGAGATCGCCAATTATCCTTTTACAACATTGGTTCCTAATTTAGGAATTGTAAGTTACCGCGATGATAAAAGTTTTGTAATGGCCGATATACCCGGAATTATTGAAGGCGCGCATGAAGGTAAGGGATTGGGCTTACGTTTTTTAAGACATATAGAACGTAACTCTTCTTTATTATTTTTAGTGAGCTGTGATAGCAAAGATATTGTTGATGAGTATAAAATTTTACTCAACGAATTAAAAAAATATAATCCTGAACTCCTTGATAAAAAAAGAATTCTCGCTGTTAGTAAAGCCGATATGATGGATGATGAGTTGGAAAAGGAAATGACTGCTGATCTGAAAAAACGTCTAACAGGAAAAAACAAAGTGCCTTTTATTTTCTTTTCATCCGCAAGTCAGAAAAATATTGTTCAATTAAAAGATATGCTTTGGGAACAAATGAATTCTTAAGTTTTTTTATTTTTTAATAAAACCTCTAAGCCACTCCATTGCTTTTTCCCTGTCGGAAAATATTTTTGTTTTTATATAGGGTTTATTTACACGGAGGTAAAAATTGCCTACAATCTTATGGCCAGTAGATTCAATAAGTAGCGCTTTACCAATTGTTTGTTCTGCAAAATCTTTGCGGGCAGTTAATTCCATGGCTGCTTTGGTAACACCTGATAGGTGCCTGGAAGTTACAAGTACCACATAAGGATTATTTTGTGCTAATGCCAGGTTGTATTTTTTTATTTCCAGTATGTCTGGCGCATCAATGGTTATTTGAGGAAAAACATGATTTTCAATTATTCCCTTTTCTAATAACGTGATCTCAAATTTTTCAGTGACCACCTTTTGGTGGGTATTTGTAGTGTTCATAGTCCTGTTGTGCTTAACCTAAGCGAAAGATAATAATTGTAAATGAAAGTTCAAGAAGAAAGAAGATTAAATCAACCCTTTTAACCATTCAAGTGCTTTTTCCCTATCTGAAAAAAGTCGGGTTTGTAAATAAGGCTTATTAACTTTTAAATAAAAATTACCTATTATTTTTTTTGCGATCGAATCAACAACGATGGCTTTTGCCTCTGCATTTGTAATAAAAGCTTTACTTGCAGAAAGCTCCCTTGCCTCTTTACTAAACGAGGCCAGCTCACCAGAAGTAACCAATATCATGTATGGTTTATGTCCGGCAAGGTCTGAGCTTATTTTTTTTAATTCTTCAAGATCTTCCGCTTCAACAACAATACCGGCTTTTATATAGTTCTCAACAATACCATTCTCCAATAATGTAACCTCAAATTTTGAAGTGGTTATTTTCTTTGGTTCGATGATAGTATTCATGAGGTCGTTATTATTTAATAAATCCGAAGATAATAATATATCTAATATATTCAATTTTAAGATATAACATGCAAAATGTCCATAATTATCTTGTTTCTAAAATCCATTAATAATAGCTTTCTATGCTATTTATTATTTTTTTATGGAATTTTTTTAAACCCTGCATCTAAATAGAAAAGCTAACATAAAAACTATATATAAAATGAATATCAGATCAATTACCTCAAAAACAACCCGCTTTGCCGCAATAGGTTTGGTAACCTTATCACTTGCCGCATGGGTTACACCAACTAGCGTGTATAAACTGGCTATGGATAATGAAGTTATTACCATGATAAAAAGAAAATTAACAAAATACAATGATGCCCTGCCGGAAGACAGGATCTATTTGCATTTTGATAAACCTTTTTACGAACCGGGCGAAAGTATTTGGTTTAGCGCTTATGT
>JBDSFC010000562.1:0-3747 GCA_039919745.1 Bacteroidia bacterium
ACGTTTTATTAAATTTGGAAGTAAATTATTTTTTATTGCAGATAATGGCAACGACGGCGTTCAGTTATGGGCGAGTGACGGAACAGCTCCTGGCACGCATCAGCTTCTCCCTACTCTTACACCTACAGCTAATTTTAATGCTTTAGGCAGTTGTTTTGTTGGGTTTACAACTTACAAAACCGACTTGTATTTTGGCGCTGAATATGATGCTCATCAATGCGAACTTTGGAGATTAGATACTGCAGCGGTTAATGGTATAAAACAGTTTTCATTAAACAGCATACAGGTTAGCATCTATCCTAATCCAAACAATGGTATATTTACTATTCAAACACTTCAATTTGAGAATACACAAATTGAAATTTATAATGTTATTGGAGAGAAGATAGTCTCACAACTGTTACAACACAGTAATACAGAATTAGATCTTACTGATGTTAAAAGCGGTGTTTATGAATTAAGGTTTATACAAAATAATTTACCTGTTTATAAAACAAAATTATTAAAACAATAGTAAACGTTTTGCGCGCGAAACTTTTCATTCAATAAAACAAAAAAGGTTTAAGCTTTCGCTTAAACCTTTTGCATTTATTTGCGGGTTCCCTTTTACAAGGTTCAAACCCGAAAAAAGGTAAAAATACTCCTAATCAGCCTCCTACAAAGGAAGAGGGAAACTTGGTACGGTTTACGGAAGACCTAATAAAGTTCCATGAGTTCTATAAAATCTTTATTAGGAAAATAACCGCTATTTTAGAAAAGGACTAATAATAACCGGATTTCTTAAAAGTTAAATTTACTTTGTCCACTCCTTCCATTAAAGGGCGCTTAAATAATCTTCGTATGTTTAATAAAATCGTTATAAAAATTACAAATTTTGCAATAAAGATTCGATTTTCTCTACCGTTAAGGGTTTAAGAATAAACTTGCAATCATTCTGTATTACTACTTCTTCATCTTGAGGATTTACAGACGCACTCAAAACACAAACTAAGCCCTGGTTTTTATCAAGGTTTAATTCTTTTAATTTTCGCGCAAATTCAATTCCATTTAGGGCTTTTAAGTGTAAATGAACCAGTATTAAATCATATTTTTTATCTGTAATTAATAGATGTTCTATTGCAGACGCTGAATCATTGTAAGATGTAGTATCAGAAATGTTAGAATTTTCCAACACCTTTTGAATTATAAAATTATCTAATTCCCCGCTTTCAATTAGAAGTACGGAATAAAGTTTAGTCATTGAATTAAATATTTAATTAAACTTAAACGTTATGAAACTTGAAATTTCGGTGTTTCTTATGCATAAAAATATGATGCTGGTCATACTCTACAATTCTTTTGTAGAAATTTAACCGCCAATGGTTAAAAAAATTAATTACATTTGTTTCATTAGAAAATCCTTCTCCATATTTCTTTTGTCAGTTTACCTGATCTCATCCACTGAACTAAATCAGTTCATGAAGTTGCCATTATTTGTAAAGCACTTTATAGAACACAAAGACAAAGATGCTCAATTAACGTTATCAGAATTTATTGAAATACATTACGCACATGGTGATGTAAAAGATGCTGATTATGACGAGGACATGAAGTTACCTTTCAAAACGCATGATGCTTGCTCAGGCCTTTCAAGTGTTTCTTTTATTCCTAACAACTTTGAAAATCTCTCACTAAAACCGCTGCATTCAGAAGAAAATTCTTATTCTCATTATCAGGAAAAATTTTTAACCTCTTCTTGGCTTTCTTCTATTTGGCAACCGCCAAAATCTTGTTAATTATAATTTAATCGCTTAATTAATGTATGTGTTATTTAACACATATGATATAGCGCTATTTTTTTAATCACAATTAATATAAAATTATGCTAAATAAAATAATCGAGTTTTCCATTCGGAATAAGCTCATCATTGGACTTTTTGTAATAGCCCTTATTGGTTATGGAACATACGAGGTAACTAAGTTACCCATTGATGCCGTACCGGATATTACGAATAATCAAGTACAAGTTATAACAGTTGCACCCTCTTTCGGAGCCACTGATATTGAAAGACTTGTAACTTTTCCCATTGAACAAGCCAACACTAATATTTCCGGATTAAAAGAAATCCGAAGTTTTTCACGTTTTGGTTTATCTATAGTAACTATTGTATTTAATGATGAAACAGATGTTTATTGGGCAAGACAACAAGTTGCTGAACGCTTGCAAAAAATTCAATCGCAAATTCCGCAAGGAATAGGTATACCTGAACTTGGACCTGTATCAACAGGTTTAGGTGAAATTTACCAATATGTTGTGAGAGCAAAGGAAGGCTACGAAAAAAAGCACAACGAAACAGAACTAAGAACTATCCAGGATTGGTTTGTGCGCCGATAATTATTAGGCGTTAACGGTGTAGCAGAAGTAAGCAGTTTTGGTGGCAAATTGAAACAATTTGAAATTGCCATCGATCCAAATAAATTACAGTCATACAATATTACCATCCACGATGTATTTAATGCTTTAGAAAAGAATAATCAAAATACCGGTGGAACATACATTGAAAAAGGCCCCGCTGTTTTATTTATCAGAAGTGAAGGTTTAATTGGAAGTACAAAAGACATCGAAGATATTTCGGTAAAAGCTACAGAAAGCGGCAGACCTCTTTTTATAAGAGATGTAGCTGAAGTAAAGATTGGATTTGCGACCCGTTACGGGGCCATGTGTTACAATGACAAAGGCGAAGTTTCGGGTGCCGTTGTAATGATGCTAAAAGGTGCTAATAGCAGTGATGTTATTAAAGGTGTAAAGGAACGTGTTGTTCAGATCCAAAAAACGTTGCCGGAAGGTGTGATAATTGAACCCTTTTTAGATAGAACAAAAATGGTAAATAACGCTATAGGAACAGTTGAGCAAAACCTGTTGGAAGGCGCATTGATTGTGATCTTTGTGTTAGTGCTTTTTTTAGGAAACTTCCGGGCAGGTCTGTTAGTAGCTTCTGTGATCCCACTTGCCATGCTCTTTGCAATTATTTTAATGAACACTTTTGGTGTAAGTGGAAATTTAATGAGTTTAGGGGCACTGGATTTTGGACTTATTGTAGATGGTGCTGTTATAATTGTGGAAGCTGTGATGCATCAACTCAGTCATGGAAAAAAATTCAGAAACGTTACTCAGCTAGGCCAGGAACAGATGGACAGCGAAGTAAAATTATCTGCCGGTAAAATGATGAATAGCGCAGTTTTTGGTCAGGTAATTATTCTTGTAGTTTATTTGCCAATATTTACTTTACAAGGTATTGAAGGAAAAATGTTTAAACCTATGGCGCAAACAGTTGCTTTTGCTCTCTTAGGTGCTTTTATTTTATCACTAACATATATACCTATGATGAGTGCGTTGTTTTTGAGTAAAAAAACAAAACATAAACCAAATGTTTCAGATAGAATGATGGCGGTGATCGAAAGAGGATATCAAAATACTTTAGCAAAAGTGCTGCGATATCCAAAAATGGTAATCACATCGGTTGTTATTTTATTTGTTACAGCAGTAATAACACTAACTGCTCTTGGTGGCGAGTTTATACCCGCCTTAGAAGAAGGAGATTTTGCCCTTGAAATGCGCGTTTTACCAGGGAGCAATTTAAATACAACAATGCAAAGTGCCACACAAGCGGCGAGAATTTTAAAGCAAAAATTTCCGGAAGTTATAAAAATTGTTACCAAAATTGGTAGTGGCGAAGTGCCAACTGATCCTATGGCTATTGATGCCGC
>JBDSFC010000565.1:0-6551 GCA_039919745.1 Bacteroidia bacterium
GCATTCTTTCACTAATAACTCTATCTCTTAAATTAAAGCTTTGCCAGGTTTCCTGTTGATCTTCCAAAATAAAATCATAAATACGTGACGAGAGGTTTTTAAACTCATATTGTTTTTGAAAATTGACTGAATCATTAAATAGACTGTCTTTTTTAGTTCCAAAAAATAATTCTGTCAGGTCGGGTAAATTAGCATTTGACAAACTTACCAAATACGATTTATCAATTGCTTTAAAGCTTTTAGCATTAGAAATATTATAATCAGAAATTAACTTGTCCCAGTTTACCAAAGAACAAATACTTAAAATTAAGAACCATGCTTCAAAATTTTGTCTTACAAGGTACCAACCACTTTTTGTTTGTTGGATCTTTAAAAAAGTAAAGAACAAACCAACTAAACTTAAAGATAAAAACACATACACACCAATACGTAAATAGGTTAACTGGTATTCAGCCACATACCACGAGTTTCTTACCATGGCTGAGATCACCATTATAGCACTTTGCAATATCCAGAAATAAACCAGGTATTTTAAAGTTTTTGATTGTTTATTAAAATTAAGTTCGCCTTTAAAGAACCACATAATTAAACCTACTGCAATAATAATAGAGAACACTAAACTCCAAACGGCATTATGCACAAAGTCCGACAAATAAACACCTTTGGGTAATTCATGTGAACCAAATAAATTAGTAAGGTCTAAAGCATTGATCAAAACCAACATCACATTTAATAAACCAAAGAGTGCTAAAGCAATAATAGTATTATTACCGGGTTCTTTGGTTTGATCTGTTTCAGTAGCTTCATTTACCAATGTGCGGTTAAAATAAATATCCCAACCGGAGATCACTTTTATATCACGATAATAAACAAGCCCGTACATTACTAAAAAGCCCCAAATCGTAAATAAACACCAGCCAATACTGATCCAACTAAGATCAATATTCTTTGTAAAATCTTTAAACAGCGGATTAGCTTGTTGGTAAAGGGCAAAAAACACAATGGCAATTATAAGTGCAATAAAGATCCCAAAATATATTTTACGTGATCTTTTATTTTCAGAAACAACTTTTTCTTTTTTAAGAGCGATATAATCTATAAAAACAAAAACGACGGAAGAAAAAACAGAACCAATGCTAAAACAAAGGTTAATTATAACAGAGTTTTTATAATTAAAACTTTTGCCGGCAAAAATAAATACGGATACAATAGCTGCAAAAACACTTAAATTACTGTTGCAATAAAACACTGCAAGCCCACACAGGTTGGTTACTGCGGCATAATACCACCATTGCCGTTTTTTAGTATTTTCCACATTAAAATAAGCGATCACAGATGTAACAATACCTGTAAACAACAGATAATTTAAACCGGTTGCTTGTTTGTAGAATAAGATGCTAAATAAAATTGCCGTAGCAATTAGTAACCAATCATTTCTTTTCATTTTAACTTTTAGTTTTAATTGTTTATTTAGTTTGCTTGATGTAACGTTGCTCTTACTTCTTCAAAATCCTTAAAAAGAATTGCCTTCAGATCAAGTTTTGCAACATCCATACATTTTTTTCCGCGTTCATATGAAGCTCTGAGATAAGACCATTGTGTTGGAAGTATACACCAGGCTCCTATTGAAGTACCAAAAGAAGCGATAGAATTTTTGCCATTCCCTCTTAAAAAGAATTGGAGCGCTACTTCATCTTTAAAGGATGAAGAAAAATCAAAGAGTATATGATAAAGATCGTGAGATTCAGCACGGGCAATTGGTTCCAGCCTGTTGCTCTTTAAGAATTCACCAAGGGTTTTACCAACAGTACCATTTGGAAAACAGAGAAGATTGGCAGTACTTAAGTTCCAGGCTGGTTCTTTTATTCCAACATTAAAAACGATAGGGCCGATCAAATGCGCGGCGAAAGAAGAAGTTTTTTCATGGATCCGCCATAATAGGCCGGTAAGATTTTGAGGATGTTTTACTGGTGTGTTCATTTTAATTGTTTTTAAAGGGTTAGTATTTCGTCAGACTTTTATAATTATGTTCTTTTAAATAAGTGTTTAATTCTTCTTTTGGGTAATACTGTTTAGCGATCCTGTCTTCAGGTTTTTTATCAAAGATGTATAACCACAATAAGAACAACCATTCCAGCGGTTTCATTAAAACATAAAGTACATTGGCAAAACGTTTGTGCTTAGACCATTTATTAACTGGAATATTACAAGCATCGTAAGAGTTTCTTATTACGCGGTGTAATTTGGGTGTATGATCTTCTAACCAGTTTTCAAAAGCGTTAGCTACTAATAATTGTCTGTTTACAACAATGCGCTCTTTTGCCCTGATACCAAAACGTGTGGGCTTAACCAGTTTTTTATTTCCATTAGCAGCGATCGAACAGAGGTAATGTCCGCCACCGCAAGAACAATCCTGGTATTTTGATAATAAAAAACCACAGCTCTCAGTAAATTGCGAAATGATAGAATCTGGTTGCTGTCCAAATAAAAACAAACCAGCTTGTATTAACACTAACAGTGGCGCGGTAATAACAGTTACAAAGCCAAGATGGTTCTGTTGGATGGAAAAATAAAATGCATTTACAAGATGACCTGCTGTTGTATTTTGTTTTTCGAGATATGATTTTAAATATTTATTAAGTTGAATTATTTCTTTTAATAAATAAAAGAAACAGAAGAAAGGTGAAAGATATAACATACCAATGCCTGGGAAAATAGCAGCGGGAAACAGAGTCATAAAATGAACGCATATTGCTAATGTAAATAAATGGCCCATAACCATTAAACTTGAAACAAGTGTGATGAGAATAGGAGATAAATATTTTTTTAAATATTTTGAAGTAAAATAGGCCAATGCAAATATGATCCATAGTGTATAAGCTGTAGCTACGCTTTCATTTTGAAAAGGATGTTCTTCGCATTTCTTATCGGTAAAAGCAATGCCAATGCCGGGCAAAATACCTACAAATAAGATCTGCGCTATAACCTTAACTACAGCCGAAAAGGTTATTTTATTTGCTGATTGCTCTATCATTATAAGGTCTATTATAGCAAACGCAATCACTAATACTGATGCTGCAACAAGCAGTGATATTCCAAATATTCCTAAAGCACTTTGCATTTCAAAGTAATTGTTTAAATTTTTTTTAATCCAGTTTCTTAATTAATTTTTCGAGGGCGTCAAGGTGATCTTCAAAAGCTTTTACACCAATTTTAGTAGCACTGTATGTTGTAGAAGTTTTCTTTCCTATAAATTCTTTTTTAATATGAATAAATCCTTCTTTTTCTAAAGCCGAAGCGTGGCTTGCCAAATTACCGTCAGTTACCTGCAAAAGATCTTTCAGGGAATTAAAATCTACTTTATCATTCACCATTAATACGCTCATAATACCAAGCCTCACCCTACTCTCGAAGGCTTTATGAAGTTTATGTATGTTTGGGTTGATCATATCAGTGTTTAGTGATTAGAGTTTAGTGATTAATTCTTACTATGATTACGGTCATATTTAAACCACATAATGGTGCCGTAAATAATATGTAATACACCAAAACCAATGGCCCAAAACCACAAGCTGTAACCAATATAAAAACTTGCCAGGATACCCAGCAGTATTTGCAAGCAGCCTAAGTAACGAATATCATGTAAAGTATATTTACTACCATTAACCAATGCAAGGCCATAAAATATTAACATGGCAGGACCAACCAATAAAATAAAATTACCTCCATGAAATAACATGGCTAAACAAAAAATACCACCGGCAGCCAATGGAATAAGCATGTTTATTAATAATTGCCAAGCGGTGTGATCCATTAATTTTTGTCCGTTCTTTTTTGCTTTACGGGATGATAAAATAAAAGCTGTGATCAACGATGCGGTTAAAACAATGGCGCAAATAACAATACATTTAAATATAAGATCAAAATACGGGCTTTGGTCCCTGCTTGTATTCCAATAATTTTTAATGTAATCCATAATGAGCTCATGCCCAAAATACGCTCCTACTAAAGCATAAACACCGGCAAAAATACCTGTTAAACCACTCAACGATAAAAAGCGATTAGATTGTTTCATCATTTGCCTGATATCCTTTAAGGCATCCAAATGTTGTTGTTGGTTTTCCATGTTAAAGCACTTTGAAATACAAAGTTAAATATAAAATTTAAACCTGCAAATGTTTTTTGATTTTTTTAACAACGTAGGAGATGGAAGACTGATCGGACAGATTTAACAGGTTAGCACAGATAAAATAAAAATCAGTGAATATCAGTTCAATCCGCGTCATTTGTGTTCCATCGCCTGTTTTGCAAGTTCCTAATATCGTCCTGTTAATATAAAACACCCTTCACCCCTATTCCACCTTCAAATGAAACCTATTTTTAAATAAAATTCAACAAACATGAGCGATATTGCGCATTTCTTTAGTCCGGTTAACACAGATAATATTTTAAATAATTATAATTTAAAGGAAAGCCAACTTGGCAACTTACTTTCTATTTATAAGGACGGGCAGGATTTTCCGGGCCTTGAAGAAATGGATATTGCTTTAATTGGTGTTTGCGAAGACAGGAACAGTGAAAACAATGAAGGTTGTAAATTAGCACCGGATGCCGTTCGCGAATTCTTATACAAATTATACGACACAGGTTTTAGAGTTAAAATTGCTGATCTTGGAAATATTAACGCGGGGCATACTACAGACGATACTTTTTTTGCATTAAGGACAACTGTTGATCACCTGATCCGTAAAAACATTATCCCCGTTATTATTGGTGGCTCACAAGACCTTACTTATGCGCAATTTTTAGGTTACAAAGATCTTGAACAAACTATTAACGTAGCCGCTATTGATAGCACATTTGATCTTGGCAATCCTGATGAAGATATTACAAGTACTTCTTATTTAGGAAAGATCATTTTACATCAACCCAATTATCTTTTTAATTACAGCAACATTGGTTTTCAAACCTACCTGGTAGATCAAAATAGTTTACAAATGATGAACCGTTTATATTTTGATGTTTATCGCTTAGGCCAGATCCGTGACAAAATAGAAGAAGCAGAACCAATCATCCGCCAATCGGATATGATCACGTTTGATATTTCAAGTATTAAACATTCTGATGCCCCGGCTAATCCAAATGCTTCACCAAATGGTTTTTATGCTGAAGAAGCTTGCCAGATAATGCGTTATGCCGGCATGAATGATAAATTATCTTCAATTGGTATTTATGAAATAAATCCGAAGTTTGATGAGAGTGGCAAAACAGCACATCTTGCTGCTCAAATGATCTGGTGTTTTTTTGATGGATTTTATAATCGTAAAAATGATTTTCCAAGTCGCACCAATCCTGACTACATTCGTTTTCATGTTGTGTTGCAGGATGATAAATACGAAATTAATTTTTACAAAAGTAAAAAAAGCGATCGCTGGTGGATGGAGATCCCTTACCCGCCGCATAAAGATCTTAAGTTTGAACGCCACACACTTATTCCTTGCAGCTATAAAGATTATGAATTGGCTATTAGCAATGAGATCCCCGACAGGTGGTGGCAAACCTATCAAAAGTTAAGTTAACTTATCAGGAGAAGGAACACAGATATAAATTTCTTTACTTCCTAATATAAATTAAGATCAGTGAACATCAGTTCGATGAGTGTGGTCTGCGTTCCATCGCCTACGTTTTTTTATTGTTAAATAGATTTGTTTCTATAAAAGATTATTTTATCTTTAATATACTATTCTGTTATGGTAGAAGAAAAAGAAATTAATCTCTTAGAAGAATTAAACAACATTTCAAAAATTCATTTTTTAAGCAGAAATGATATTGATGTTATAATGAGCGATTTTGCTAAACGCATTCTTCCTTGTCTTAAAATGGAAAGGATGAATGTGTGGCTCTTTAACCAGGAAAAAACAGCACTTATTTCTATTGGCGAATATGACACACGCAGTCAAAAATTTACGAAGAATAGTATTTTATCGTCTAAAGATTACCCAATTTATTTTAAGGCTTTAAACTCAAATGAAATAATTTTAGCAGAAGATATTTATAATCATCCTCTCACTAAAGAATTTAGTGATAATTATTCTAAACCAAACGCTATTCATTCTTTATTGGATATTCCTTTAAGAATCTCCGGTGAATTGGTTGGCGTGATGTGTTATGAAAAAACAGAAACCCAAAAAATATTCTCAAAAGATGAGATCAGTTTTTGTTTAAGCGTTTCAATGGTTTTAGCCTCTACACTCGAAAGCCGTAAACGCAGGGCATTTCAACATAAATTAGAGAAAGCATTACAGGAACAAGATCTTTTATTACGCGAGATCAATCACCGTGTTAAAAATAATCTTACCATTTTGATAAGCTTAATGCGTTTAACCAAAACGCGAGTTAAGAGTGAAGAATCAAAAAATTTAATGGATGAATATGAGCACAGGATCTTTTCTATGCTTAAAATTCACGATATGTTGGATAGGAACAACCTTTATTCTGAGATCAATTTATCTGAATATATTAAAGAGCTAATTATTGAGTTCAGGGTTACC
>JBDSFC010000589.1:0-3661 GCA_039919745.1 Bacteroidia bacterium
AATTTTGTTGGAGAAGCGGGCTGCCCATGTGTTTTTGCCAATAAAGAAATGTCTTTCCATTCTTTACTTAAATCAGTTATTTTTTCAATGACACAATTTATAGCAGGGATCAATTGTTTATTGGTAGCATCTTTTAAAGATAAAGGAATGCTTGTATTATTAATATCCTGCGATGTTAAACCAAAATGAACGAACTCTGTATATTCATTTAAACCAATTTCGTTTAATTTATCTTTAATAAAATACTCAACAGCTTTTACATCATGGTTGGTTGTTTTTTCTGTCTCTTTAATTTTTAAAGCATCTTCAACCGAAAAATTTTCATAAATCTTTTTTAATGCGATCTTGTTAGCCACACTTACTGCAGGTAATTGTGGCAAGCCGAATTCAGATAAAGAAATAAAATATTCTATTTCAACCAAAACGCGGTATTTTATTAAACCAAATTCCGAAAAATAAATATCCAAAGGCTCAGTAGTTTTTCTGTAGCGCCCATCAATTGGTGATATTGCAGTTAAAGCCGTTAATTCCATAAATTAAATCAAAAGAACAAATTTACTATAAAAAGGTGAATTTTATTTATACTTTACTATCTTTATTTCATATTAAGCAATTTTTTTGAATAAACTATTTAAATATTTCATCCTATTTAGTACGGTTGTGTTAAATGCACAATCAAAAAAGATAGATTCGTTAGAAACACTTCTTAAATTACCTCAAAAGGACGATTCAGTTAAGGCTGAGATCTTGCATAGCCTGGCATGGAAATTAAAGGATACCGATCATGAAAAATCTATGAAGTATGCTTTGCAAATAATTAAAATTGCAGAGCAAACAAATCATAATACAACCTGCCAAAGTCTAAATTATTTTACCAGTGCAATAGCAAGGGCACATCTTATTCTTGGTTTAATTGATACGCGACAGAATAAATATTCTCAAGCTTTTGAACACCAGGAATTGGCATTAAAACTTGCTGAAAGAATAAATAATAAACGATTAATTTCTGATGCATATTGTAATATTGGTATTATTTATTTTATGCAATCTGATTTTAAAAAATCATTAAACTATTATCTACGTGCGCTCAAATATGCAGAGCAAATTGATGAAAAAAGAGGTATGGCTAATTTAAGTAATAATATTGCCGGAATTTTTATCCATATAGGAGATAGTGTTAAAGCTGAAGAGTATTATAAGAAATCATACAGGATAAATCATCAGATAAATAATAAAAACGGATTGGCGGGAGCATATTCAAATCTTGGTTTGATAGAAAAAAACAGAGGTAATTATGCTAAAGCACTTGTTTATTATGATTCTTCATTAATACTTACATTGGAATTAGGAAATAAACTAAGACAAGCTATGTGTTATGATAATATTAGTAACGTATATTATTACCTTGGAAAACTGGACACCTCTCTTAAATTTAGTTTTAAAGCTGAAAATATATATACGGAACTTGAAGATAAAGAAGGTTTGGCAACAGTTTACATAAATATGGCATCAACTTATATTAAACTGGGCGAGCCTAAGAAAGCACTCGAACTGCAGTTAATTTCTTTGGCTATAAGTAAGGAGATACAATACAAAGATATATTGAAAGAATCTTACCAGCAATTATCCGAAACTTATAGAATTTTAAATAATGATAGCAAAGCATTAGAATGCTATAAATTATACATTAGTTATAGAGATAGTTTATTGAATGAAGAAACTACAAAAAAAATTGTTCGTGATGAAATGAATTACGAATTTGAGAAAAAAGCGGCGGCCACCAGATTAGAACAGGAAAAAAGAGAAGTTTTATCAGCCGCGGAAAATAAAAAGCAACAGGTTATTATTTGGAGTGTAAGTGGTATTTTATTGATAGTGTTTTGTTTTGCTTTATTTGTCTATAAAAGTTATAGACAAAAGCAAAAAGCGAATATCGAGATCGTTAAGCAAAAACTGGTGATAGAAGAAAAACAAAAAGAGATACTTGATAGTATTCGTTATGCTAAACGTATACAAACAGCGCATTTGCCCAGCGATAAATATGTTGGTTTAACCTTAAACAGGCTTAATAAAGGTTAAAAATCACCTTAAACTGTTTTATTTTAAAACAAGAAATTTAGTATCTTTGCGGCCATGTCTTTTAAGAATAAAACAGTGGCATTTCACACGTTAGGTTGTAAACTGAATTTTTCAGAAACATCTACTATTGCCCGTTTATTTTTTGAAAAAGGTTTTATAAAAAAAGATTTTTCTGAAGCGGCAGATGTGTATTTGATCAATACCTGTTCTGTTACCGAAAATGCAGATAAGGAATGTAAAAGCATTGTAAAAAATGCTTTAGCAAAAAACCCTGAAGCCTTTGTGGCTGTTGTAGGTTGTTACGCTCAATTAAAACCGGAAGAAATTTCAAAGATAGAAGGTGTTGATGTTGTTTTAGGTGCAACAGAAAAATTTAAATTATTGAATTACATAAATTTTTCAGGAAAAAGTACGCATACTCAAATTCATAATTGCGAAATTTCTGAAGCTGATTTTTTTGTAGATGCTTATAGTGTTGGGGATAGAACACGTTCATTCTTAAAAGTTCAGGATGGTTGTGATTACAGTTGTACCTTTTGTACTATACCTTTAGCCCGCGGAAAGAGCAGGAGTGATACCATTGAAAATGTTATTGCAAATGCTAATAAAATTGCCGCAAGCGGTGTTAAAGAAATTGTTTTAACCGGTGTAAACATCGGTGATTTTGGCTACGGACAAAACATTGATGGCGATGTTAAGAAAAGAAAAGAATATACTTTTTTAGATCTTGTAAAAGAACTCGATCACGTAAGTGCCATTGAACGTTTTCGTATTTCATCTATTGAACCAAATTTATTAAAAGACGAGATCATTGAATTTGTTTCAGCTTCAAATTTATTTGTGCCACATTTTCATATCCCTTTGCAAAGTGGAAGTAACACTGTTTTAAAACGTATGAAACGCCGTTACCAAAGCGAGTTATATGTTGACAGGGTTTCTAAAATAAAAACATTAATGCCCGATTGTTGTATTGGAGTAGATGTAATTGTTGGTTTTCCGGGAGAGACAGAAGAAGAATTTTTAGAGACCTATAATTTTATTAATGGTTTGGATATTTCGTACCTGCATGTATTTACTTATAGCGAGCGTGATAATACAGAAGCTATTTTAATGGAAAACCCTGTGCCCATTGCTGAGCGTAAACGCAGGAATAAAATGTTGCGAATTCTTTCCGCTAAAAAATTACGCGCTTTTTACGAAAAACAAAAAGGCAAAACATCTACCGTTATTTTTGAACACGAAAATAAAAATGGATTTATGTTTGGTTTCACACAAAATTACGTAAAAGTAAAATACCCCTTTGATCTTAATTTATGCAACAGGCCTGTAAACATTACTATTGGCGACTTTGATGAAGAAGGGAATATGAGTTGCACTATCAAGGAAACTATCTTAGCATAAGTTTCGGTTAAATTTTAACCACATAGACACATAGGTGTTTCAATTACTAAAATTATTTAAAAATTTAAGAATGCATAGTGTTTGAAGCTTGCTTCAAACTATGTTTAACTATTAAGCAACTGTATTTAAATTAAAAACCACACAGAAACTATGTTTCTATGTGGTTTAATCTTTTTGTTTT
>JBDSFC010000600.1:0-7163 GCA_039919745.1 Bacteroidia bacterium
GGTTGATATATCATAAAACAGTTGATAATGGCTCATGTTTGTGCCAGGGAGAAATAAGCTGGAACGGATTAACAACAGGTGGATCAGGAATACCGGATGGTGTATATGTATATAAATTATATTTAAAAAATTGCAATAATGGTTGGAGCCTGGCATGTAACTTAACGAATAGTACAAGTGCTAATGGTATTTGCAAGGATTATTGTTTTAAATTTTCTCCGTGGCCTCCGGGCTGGAAGTGTTGTGATGACTGGAATGAGTCGTGTATATTTGCAGTAACGGTTTTACATTAAAATTACCTTAAAATAAAAAAGTAGCTATAAAAAATTCTATAGCTACTTTTTTTTATTGATAAAATTATTCTTTAAATATTTGTTTTTCATTTTCGTTATGAAGCGTTAAAAAATAAATACCCTGCGGTAAATTATTTAAAGACAGTGGTATTTGTTTGAACCAAAATTTTCTCTTTTAATAATTGTTCCGGTAATATTTGTTAGTTCTAAAGTTATTTTCTCTCCTTCTAAATTGTTTAATTCAACAGTTATATTTTCTTTTGTAATTGTTGGATAAGCAAGAGCGTTATAATTTAAACTTTGTTCTTTTACAGAAAGTGCATTTGGCGGCGTAAACTTAATTATTTGATTAATATTTGGCGAAGGATTAGTAGGATTTGCACCATTGATTGCAATGTATATTTCGTTATTTGGCCCAACACAAAGGTCCCTTAGTCTTCCAAACATATTTGTAAGATATGAAGCCTGAGATACAGAAACAGTACCAGCCGCATTTAATTTTATGGCCACTAATTTTTATCTTTTAAAACAGCCATGATAACTTTATTATTAAATTCAGGAAAGCCCGGGTTGCTATAATAAATATGATCTGCGGGCGCTATAGTTGGCGACCAGCTGAAAATAGGTTCTTTTACATTGTTGGCAGAACAGAATGTTATTTCAGCCGCTAGGTTGCAAAAACCTTCTACATTTGGCCAACCATAGTTTCTACCACTTTCTAAAATTTGAAATTCATCATCATTTGAAGATCCATGCTCCGATTCATAAATGATCCCATTTGGAGCCATCATTAAACCCTGGGGGTTACGATGGCCGAAAGTATAAACATAACTTCCCGGAAAAGGATTATTTGCAGGAATTGTACCATTAGTATTTACCCGTAAAATTTTTCCGTTTTTAGTATTTAAATTTTGTGCGTTAGCTGTATTTAAAGCATCGCCTGTTGTCATCAATAAAGTATTATCCGGTAAAAAAAGCAAACGCGACCCATTGTGATTAATATTGCCAATAATACTATCAATTAATATTTGGGGATTAACAAGGTTGGTATTGTTGTAGGTATATTTAACCAAACGCTCTTTAACATTCCCACTTGGGCCGTATGTATATACCAAATACACTTCTTTGTTTGTAATAAAATCAGGATGCAATTTCATTCCTAAAAGACCTGCTTCAGATTGCGCATATATTGAAGCCGTTAGATCTAAAATAACTGTTTTTGTTTTTGCGATAGGATCTATCCTACTAACGATCCCTCTTCGCTCAGTTACCCACAAATAATTATCAGGGCCATAAATAATTTCCCACGGCACATCAAGTCCCGTGTAAATAGTATCAACGGCTACGTTAGTAGAACCGATCTGTAAAACAGATTGTGAATTTGATTTTGTAGCAAATAATAAAAAACTTAAAGCAAAAATAAAATTTCTCATTAGTGATTTTTAAATTGTTAGATCTTTCACGCCTTTTTCTAAAAGATTTTTTAAATTATTCAATACCTTTTTCCAGTTTTGTTCTGAATGTTCTTTCATCTTTTCATCAGGAATATTTTCCTGGCTGATGGTAAGCGTAGTTTTGTTTTTTTCGCCGGAAACGATATACGAGACCCTCACGTAATTTTCAGGCCTATCTTCAATGCCCGACATAGAACTCCAGTAATTGTATTGTAGCATTTTATTTGGCTCAAATTTTAAAACAGTTCCTTTGTCCTCGTATGTTTTTCCTTCCCATTCGCCTTTAAACTTTATTGGCCCGCCAACTTCCCAATCGGTAATGGTATTTGTTCCAAAAAAATATTCTTTTATAATTTCCGGTTTTGTAAGGGCTTCCCAAACAGTTGAAACCGGGGCATCAATTACTGTGCTGACTTTTGCTGATATTTCGTTTTTCATGATCTTATTTTTATTAAAATTAAACTGAAAAAATCATGCCAGGCCTTTCAATTACAGAACGATACACTTTGAGGAGATATTGTATAAGAATGGTAAAAATAGTCCTCAATTTATGAGAAAATCAAAGCTCTAAGCAAGATCTGCAAAGTAAGCCTCTGTTTTTTTAAAATAGATAAGGCCAACAACAAAAATAATAAGAGATGATGCGATGCTTACAATATTGACTTCCCAATTAACAGATCCACTGGTTATGCCTGCCCTGAATATATCAAGTGGTGCGCTCATTGGGTTTAATGCAAGCAAGCCCTTTAAATAAATATTTTGAGTAATATTTGTTGGATAAATTACCGGAGTAATAAACAATAAGAATTGAACTAAAAAAGGAATGACGTATCTAACATCACGGTACTTAACATTTAATGCAGCTAAAAACGAACCAGCACCAAAAGTAGCAATACATGTTAAAATAATTGCTAATGGAAAATAGAAAACTGCATATATTGAAATAGAAACATGATTAAATAAACAGTATACAATAAAAACCAGAAACGCCATGAAAAAATCAAATAATCCAACTAACACTGATGAGATTGGAATGATCAATCGTGGGAAATATATTTTTTTAATGATGTTGGCATTTGATACCATACTATTACCGGCATTATTTATACCCGACGAAAAAATGCCCCATAAAACTAATCCGCTTAAAGCAAATATTTCGTAAGGTAAAGGAAGTGTTGTGTAATTAGTAATTGCTTTTCCAAGAAAAAAAGAAAACAATAATGCCATTATCAAAGGCTGAAGAACTGCCCATAAAAAACCAAGAACTGTTTGTTTGTACTTAACTTTTATATCTCTAAGGGTAAAAAAATAAAACAGCTCACGATATTCCCAAAGTTCGTTTAAACCAAGGCTCAATTTTTTTTGAGGTTTTATTTCAAATTCCATTTAGGTAAAAATAGTGAATTGTAAGTAAACAATGCTGTTTATTTAATGTTTTTAAGAGGTAAATAACCTAAATGCAAAATATCTTCTTCGATTGTTTTTGCTTTTGTAATATTTAGTGAATAATTATTTCTAAAATGATCAGAAAGAATGTCTTCAACAGCAAAAGCATCATCAACGTCAATAGCGTATTTATCGTCAATGTGTGAAGTAGCACCTTTAAAGCCTACGGTTTTATAAAATTCTGTTTGTTTTGCTTGTTGTGTGACATCGCTAAGTGTATTACCTACAAAAAGCGACTTATAATGAAACTCTTCAAACTCATTTTCTTTATAGCCACCAAGGTTTATGAAAAATAATTTTGACTCACTTTCTTCACTTGTTTTTTCAGTTATGTTGATCTCATGATCATTCACTTTTGTTATTTCACGCCAGGCATCAATATGAAAATTGCTTTTTACTTCAGGCCAAAATAATTTAATGTGTGGAATAAGATCTTTTAATTCTTTTCCAATTCCAAAATAAATATCGTGTTGCTCTGTTAATCTACCTTTAGGCCTGCAACCTATTAAGAGCATATATAATTTTAGATTGTTCATTTACCGGAACAATTTTTCAGGAAACTGTGTGCAGACGCTCTTTTCCAAAATCTAGGATCTTATCAATAAACTCATATGGTTTGTAATGATTGATCGCTGCCTGGTGAAAAATGCAAGTAGCAGGAGTCATGCCAGGTAAGGAATTTACTTCAATAAAAATTACTTCGGCACGACAATCAGGAAATACACGTACAAATGCGTCAATACGGCAATAGCCTGTAACTCCTAATGCTTTGGCCGCTCCGCCTAAAGCGGCTTTTACCTGGTCACTTACTTTCTGCCTGTCTTTAGCATCTTTTGCATAACGAGCGGGTGTAATGTTCTGCCCTTGCCCTGCTAAAAATTTTTCTTCTAAGCTTAAAATTTCGCCATCTGCTAATGCTTCTGAGGCCTCAAATACTTCGTATTCTAATTCACCTTGTTTATTATAACGTGTTAACATACCACCGGTTATTTCTAAAAAATGAGCGGCATCTTTTTTGCTTATCAATTCTTCAACTAACACCACCTGTTTTTGTGGAAACTCTTCTTTTGGTTTAATGTGTAGTTTTTCTGCAGCTTGTGGATCAAATTCTTCTGTTGTACGGAAGATCAATTTACAAAAGGCCTCAAACTCTTCAAGTGTTTTAATTTTTTTTACAGCACTACTACAACCATCATCAACTGGTTTGGCAATAAACGGATATTTAATTTGATTTTGCAGCAGCTCTGCAAATTTATTTTTGTCTTTAGCCCATTCTTCTTTCGAAATTAAAATATGATCGGCAATCAGGAAACCGTTATTTTTTAAAATTTCGTTGGTCCTGTATTTATCAATAGTAATGGATGAGCTTTCTTTGTTAGAACCGTTATAAGGTAAATTTATTTTGTCTAATTGCTCCTGTATTGCGCCATCTTCACCCGGACGGCCATGCAGGGCAATAAAGACTTCGTCTGATTTTTGTTTCAGAGAAGCGTAAGTTAATTTTTCAGGCGCATCAATATGACTGGTAGACGCATATTTTTTAGTAATAGCGTCGCATTGTTTCATGATGCTTTTAATAACAGTATGCACTTTAAAGTGTTCTACTTTTTCTTTGATATCATCTGCATTATCTTTCAATAATAAATTAATAGGCACATGATACATTTGATGTTCCTGCGAATTGCCAGTTAAGAAAACAGGAAAAGGTGCATATTTTTCTGACGAGGCTAACTTTTCAAATACATTTCTTCCACTTTCAACAGAAATATGTCTTTCTGAAGAATAACCGCCAAGTATAACTGCTACACGTGTTTTATTACTGGCAGCTGTTTTTTCTTTCTGGATCTGTTCATCCAACGTATTTAATAGAGTTTTATATTTTACATTTCCTTTTGATTGGATCAAACGTTTTGATAGCGATGTGCGAATTATGAAAGTTAAGAATTGCGAAGGGTTCAAACCAATTTCTGCAGCTTGATGAAAGAAAAATGAAGATGGCATCATACCACTGGTAGTATTAGGATCGTTCAAAAATATCTTCCCATCTGTACTTAAAAAACCATCAATACGAGCATACACGTCAAAATGCAATTCATAAAATAATTTTTCGCAATCTTTCCTTATGGCTTCAATTTGCGCATCCGGCAGATCTATTGGTGTTATCTTTCTTGAAAGGCCTGGCAAATATTTACTTCGGTAATCAAACAATTCTTTTCCTTTCTTTATTTCGGTAGGAGGAAGTGCAATAGCGGTTCCATTTTCATCTTCCAAAACAATGCAGCTAAATTCTTTTCCTTCAATAAATCCTTCTACTAAAACAGTGCTTTCACCATCAATACTTTCTACAACAAAGCCATCTGTTTTTAAATTGGCATTTAAAAATTCTATTAATTTATTAGGATCATAAATTACAGGGGCGTTTAACTCTTTCGGGTGACTAATAACAACGGGCATTCCCATGCCTTCGCGAATATCGGCTAAGGTTTTTACGTAATTAAATTTTTGGTCTTCGTTAAAGCCTTGCCATTCTTTTGCGTCTATCCATCTGGTAAATAATGCTTTTTCAATGGCAGACATAAATTCAAAATCGTTATCTGAACTTAAAATACTCACACCAATACTCGATCCTTGGTTAGCAGGTTTTACAACACAAGGTAAACCAATAGTTTCTTTAACTGCTTTAAAATTATTTTTGTTTGTTCCTTCTATCCATTCGCTGCGTTTAATGGTAAGATATTTTGGGCTGTTAAAACCCTTGCTTACCATCATTTCTTTTTGCACTGCTTTATCAATACCAATAGCAGAAGCTAAAATACCTGAGCCGCTATATGGAATTTGATAATACTCGAACAGACCTTGTATCCGTCCGTCTTCACCATAAGGGCCGTGTAAACATAAAAACGCAAAATCAATTTTTGTTTTTAGATCAGCAGGAGATAATTTTTTTCCGATCTTTCCGATCAGTTCATTTTGTTTCGCTTCATTCAGGTCACCTAAATTTTCGGCGTATAATTGAAAGCGGGAATTATTCGGTAAAAAATCAACAGGTGGATAAAAATCACGAATAGTGCCTTTGTAAATAAACTCCCAGTTCAATTCAATAAAATTTCCAAAGCTGTCAACAAAAACGGGTACAGCTTCAAACAAAAATTTATTCAAATTATCGTAAACAGTTCTCCCTCCTGCGAAAGATATTTCGCGCTCTTTACTTTGTCCGCCAAAAATGATCCCGATCTTTAATTTATTAGCCATACTTAAAATTACAATACAAAGGTGAATATTATTCAAAAATAGAAGAAAGCATTAGCTTTGGAACGACTGAATTTGGAATTAATTAACATTCGTATGTAAATACAATTTATGCCGAAATATACCATTCATCAGGCTTTCAAATTTGCGTTACGCATAGGTTGGCGGTTTTTGGGTAAAATCCGGCGGTAAAGCCTTTGTATTTGTCGGTAAATTAAGACGACTTTTATGCATTGCCATTTAAATAAATTAAAAATATTTATGCTGCATTATACGTAATTTTACGCCCATGTTTGTACGTATCTTAATTTTCTCGACCTTAATAATTCTTATAGAATTGTATTTTTTACAAGCGGTAAAAACATTTACACAGGATTTTTCGCAAGGCAAAAGAAGCGCTATTCTTTATACAACTTATATTATAGCTGGCATAAGTATTTTAATGGCTATTGTAGCGGTAATTTATCCACCACCAAACTGGGTTCCTTTTTTTCGCCTCCTCTCTTCAATTTTTGTCATAATCGTTTTATGTAAATTACTTGGTTGTACTTTTTTATTGATAGATGATATTATCCGTTTGTTCCGTTGGATCTTTTCTCTCTTTAAAAGTAAACCTGAAGTAGCCGTTGAAGCAGCAACTGGTATTAGTCGTTTAAAATTTTTGAGCCAGATCGCCATTACATTTACTGTTGTGCCAGCTATTGGTTTTATTTACGGAATG
>JBDSFC010000030.1:0-6011 GCA_039919745.1 Bacteroidia bacterium
AAATATTTTGATTCGCTCCAGAATTTTTCAGGATCAGTGATCATTAAACTATTGATCATTTTCCCTGTTTTATCCCATGTGTAAGAATCTGTTGGGTGAGATGTAACTAATTTCGCATCTTTGCTATTAACCGGGATACTTGTTGTTTCAGTATAATCAATTTTGGTGAACATACTGTTATCAACGTTATCACTTAATTTAGAAGTTCTGCCAATACCAAGTAAACCACCCTTTTTATCAATTAAATTTGATTTTTGAAGATCTTTCGAATGCCCAACAATATAATATGCTGTATGCAATTGCTCGGTTTTTTCGTTGATGGTTTGTGATTGCGCCATATTTTGAGATGATAAAGTATCAACGGAAGTTTGCAACTGTGCAACCTGCATGTTTAACTCATTTAATCGTTGATTCAATTCACTTAACTCAGCATATTTTTGATTTAATTGCTCATTTAACATAGCAATTGTTTTTTCCAATTGCATATTCTTTTTATCTGAACGATTAAGTTTATGGCTTAATTGTTTTATTTTTTTACTGTTAGCATCCATTAACTCATTAATTGCTTTGATCTCAGCATTGATACGCGCTTTTTGGTCAGTTTTCATATCACCTTTACTTGTATTCATTAAGATAATATGTTGTTTTCTGCTAACTGAATCAAGATTACGCTCTACTTCACCAAATGAATTCATAAAGTCATTTACAGAGTTTTCACGCTCGTCGATTACTGCCATAAGTGAATCTCTTTGGCGAACCACAGTTTCGTCTTTTTGAGGGTCCTTACAGGCTGTCATCAGTGTTAAAGTAGCTGCTGCAATAAAAATGTAATTTTTCATAATAATTATTTTTAATTTTTGTTTCGTTTATGTGTAGGCGATCTTTCACCAATACCTTCTATCTCCTGAAAACTTAATGCCAAAAGCAATCTAGAGAGTTGATGTTTGTTATTACTGCAAATTCCAATAATAGGAGTATCCAAGATAGGGGAAACAATTCTACAAATTGGCTATTTCACGGTTTAATCTCCACAATTGAAATTCATCACCCCTTTAAAAATCAAAGAGGAAAAAAATGGCACGAAATTTTCAATTTATTTGTAAAAACAATCCATATTTATGAAAGTTCTCGAGATCAAAACTATGAAGGGACCAAACTACTGGTCAAACAAGCGTCATAAACTAATTGTATTAAAATTAGATATACAAGAAATGGAGGAAAGGCCAACAAATGAAATTGAAGGTTTTTCTGAACGGATCGAGAGTATGATGCCATCCCTTTTTTGTCATCGTTGTTCACCGGGTTATGAAGGTGGCTTTTTTGAACGCGTAAAAGAAGGTACCTGGATTGGACATGTAATAGAACATATTGCATTGGAGATCCAAAGTCTTGCGGGTATGGAATGTGGATTTGGAAGAACGCGTTCTACCGGTGATTACGGAATTTATAATGTTGTATTTTCTTATGAGATCGAATCTGCTGGACAATATGCTGCTGAAGCGGCTGTGCGAATAGCGGAAAAATTAATTTCAGGAGAACAATATGATATTACTATTGATATAAATGCACTAAACCAAATTAAACTTAGAAAAGGCTTTGGGCCAAGTACAATGTCTATAATTAACGAAGCTGTGAAAAAAAATATTCCTGTTCGGAGTATGGAAAATGGCTCTTTAATTTTGTTGGGGCAAGGGGCTAATCAAAAAATGATCAGAGCCTCAATGACCTCAAATACCAGTAGCTGGGGAGTTGAAACAGCATGTGATAAAGAAGAAACAAAAAAGATCTTAGCAAAAGCTTATATACCTGTGCCCTATGGAGATGTTTGTACTACTGCGGAGGGAGTAAAAAAAATTATTTCAGAAATTGGTTTCCCTGTTGTGATCAAACCTATCGACGGAAATCATGGAAGAGGAATAACTACAAACATTCAAAATACTGAAAGTGCATTAGCAGCTTTTGAAATTGCTAAAACAGTTTCGGAAGAAATTATTATCGAAAAATATATTGAAGGAGACGATTACCGTTTTTTATTGGTGAACTTTAAATTAGTGGCGGTGGCTAAACGTACGCAGGCTATGATAATGGGAGATGGTGTTTCTACTATTCAGCAATTAGTTGATCAAACAAATGCAGATCCTAACAGGGGAGACGGCCATGAAAAAGTTTTGACAACAATTAAGATCGATAAAGTAACGAACGCCATTTTAAATGAAAAAAAATTAACACTCGACAGCGTGTTACCTCTTGCTGAGATCTTATTTTTAAAAGATACCGCAAATATAAGTACAGGAGGTACGTCAACTGATGTAACTGATAATGTTCATCCTGTTAACGTTTTTATGGCAGAGCGAATCGCAAAACTTCTAAATCTTGATATTTGTGGGATAGATGTCGTTGCAAAAGACATTACCGTTCAAATAAATTTAAATAATAATGGTGGAATCATTGAAGTAAATGCCTGCCCGGGTTTTAGAATGCATTTGAATCCATCAAAAGGCCTTGCAAGAAATGTAGCAGAACCTGTAATTGATATGTTATTTCCTCAGGGTAAACAATCCCGTATTCCAATAATTGCTATTACAGGTACAAACGGTAAAACAACTACTACACGTTTAACCGCGCATATTGCAAAAACTGCAGGCCATAAAGTAGGATATATTACAACGGATGGAATTTATATTCAGGATCACGCTATCCATTTTGGGGATTGCACCGGAAGTCAAAGTGCCGCAGTAGTTTTAACTGACCCTACAGTAGACTTTGCAGTTCTTGAATGCGCACGCGGTGGATTATTGAGATCAGGTTTGGGTTTTGATCATTGTGATATTAGTATTGTGACAAATATTTCAGAAGATCATTTGGGTTTAAAAGGAATTAAAACACTTTCCGAAATGGCCAGGGTAAAATCGGTTGTTGCTAAAAGCACTTTCGATCATGGATATTCAATATTAAATGCAGATGATAATCTTGTGTATGAAATGTCGGAAGAGCTTGATTGTAACATTGCATTATTTAGTATGAACGCAGAAAACGAAAAAATAAAAAAACATTGTGAAAATGATGGTTTAGCTGCTGTAATAGAAAAAGGATATTTAACTGTTTGTAAAGGCGCATGGAAGATAAGGGTTAGTAAGATCGATACTATTCCTTTAACGTTAGGAGGAAAAGCAGAATGTATGATAAAAAACATTTTACCTTCTGTATTAGCAGCAATTATTCAGAATTTTAAAATAGAAGATATCCGTTCAGCGTTGGAAACTTTTTTGCCATCGCCTGAAACAACTCCGGGCCGTATGAATATTTTTAAATTCAGGGATTTTGAATTAATGATCGATTATGCGCATAACCCGGGAGGTTTTATGGAATTAAAAACTTTTTTGGATAGAACAGAAGCTTCTTCAAAAGTTGGGATTATAACTGGTGTAGGAGATAGAAGAGATGAAGATATTAAAAATCTTGGTGTATTCTCAGGTAAAATGTTTGATGAAATTATTATTCGTCACGATAAAGATATGCGCGGTAGGCCAAGAGCAGAAGTAACCGAGTTATTAGTGCAAGGGATAATGCAGGAGAATAAAAACGCTGTAATTAATGTTATTTCTGATGAGTTGGAGGCCATTCAGTTTGCTATTGATAATGCAAAAAAAGGAGCCTTTATTGTTTTATGTACAGATTCTATACAGGATAGTATTGAATATGTAAAGAACAGGTTGGCTGACGAAAAAGAAACTAATAAAGTGTTGGATGTTATCTTAAGTAATAATTCTCAAAATTAAATTAGTAATAACTTACAAAATCCGGTTTTGAAACTGCAAATGCTCTAACTCTAAGCGTAAAACTTGTTACAGGATTGTAGATAAAAACATTATTTTTTCCTTCAGGTAAAAAAGGGTAAAAACCAACTGATAATTGGAAGGTACTGCTTAAGAGATTTTCATTTCTAAATAACATTCCTAGGGAATAAGATTGATACAACCTGCTTTGTTGGATCTGGTTATTTGGATCGCCCAAAACGCCAGTGCCTACCATTAATATTGGAGCCAGTCTAAATCCAATAATATTGTAAGGCATATAAGCTACGGTTTCTGAATTAAGCGTCATTTTTGTATTACCCGAAACGCTTATTCCGGTAAAACCATATAACTCTTCGGGAGAAATAGTTAATCTTTCACCGGAGATCTTGTTTTCACCATGAACTAAATTATAATAAAAGAATTGCCTGAAAAACCATCTTCCACTTCTTTTGAGATCACTGAAATAATACATTTTAAAATTAGTTGTGATATCATTTGGAACATTTTTATTAAAAAATATTCCTTCCGAAAAAGTGGCTGATAAATATCCAAACTTAAAATGTTTAGCTCTTGCTATCTCAAAGCCTGTATAATAACGAAGCGGCTTAAATTCTTTTTTATAACCGCCATAAATAAATTGCACGATCAAACCTTCGGGTACGTCTTCTGTCGCACCAAATCTGTATACATATTTTTCTTTGTAATACTGTTGGATGGCTAAACCAACATTTCCAATAATGGCTGAAGAGTTTTGATTACCTAATCCTTTATCAATTGCAAAAGACGGCCTTTCCATAAATGTTGAATTATAATAACGCAAACCAGTAATAATATTAGTGCTTTGGTTAAACATACTTTTCTCATTACTTAGCTTAAAACTTCTGCCTGCCCAAATATCATAAGAGAGAATATCTACATTCGCTTTTAAAGGAGTGCCGTCTAAGCTATCCGAATAATCAAAATACCTTTGGTAATTAGCAACATTGATCCCGCCGGCCCACTTTGTTAATGGAGAAAAAAAGCCTCTGTCAAAACTAAGTATCACATCTGTTCCATTAATGTCTTTCCTGTAAGAAAGTTGCGAAGAAATATAAGTGTTATCAATATTTGAAATATTGTAAAAGCCACTGAACTCATATAGATCTGGTTTTCTAAAACCTGCAAACTGCTCAAATTGTTGACCGAGGCCAAAAAGATTTTGATTTCTAAATTTAATATTGCCTGAAATATCCGTGATCGTTATTGGAACTGTTATCGGCCATTTATCCAGCACTATTACGTTTAGGTCTACGCTATCTTTATTTCCTGTTTTTGTGATAAAAATACGTGCATCGTTAACAAACACAGCTTGCCTTAAAAGCCTTTCTGATTCACTTATTTTAAGGGCATCAACAGAATCGTTTTTTTGAAATAATAATTTGTTATTTACTATCCAGTGCCTGGTCCTAAAATGCAGATTGTTGCCCGCCCGTTGAAGGGAATTCATATGGCGCGGCATAGTATCGATTATTACATGGCCAAAAGGATCGTAAACAGTAATGTTGATCTCCCGAATAATCCTATCCTGATATTTTAAGTAAGGATTAACATTTTTCTTTTCCTTAGAATCTGGTTGTTTTGCATATTCTTTTGGTTCAGGATCTACAAAAACAGCATCATATATTTTTGTAGTTAATTTATGCTTATAAGCAAAATGTTTCAGTTTTTTATAAACGATGAGCGAATCTTTAGTAGTTACATGTTTTTGCGAAAAAACAGAAAAACTGAAAAAAAATAAAACGCAAACTATAAGAATGCGTTTTATAATAATATTCGATCTGACGATCATATTTTGTAAAATTGATTATCTTTTCATTAAGTGATCTTGATATACTTAATATAAAAGCATCGTTATTTTTTTCCTGATTTAGCTACTAGAAATACTATCAACGATATAATTCCAAGTACTAAAAGTATTCCTCCAACTACACCGGCTTTAAAAATACCACCAGCAACGGCGCAACCAGGTAATAAAGATATTATAAGGAGCACTAAAATATGGTGAAGAAAATTTTTCATGATGATCTTTACAATAAAGTAGGTTTAAAAATGATCTGTTTATTAGAAATGAAATCCTAGACCAAAAGTTGATAAGCCGGTTGAAAGATCAAGATATAATCCAACTTTTTCAGTCATGTGCCATTCAGAACCAATATGAAGATTGCCATAAAGTGG
>JBDSFC010000044.1:0-2949 GCA_039919745.1 Bacteroidia bacterium
AGCATGTTCATCATGAGCAGTAATAAACACCACATCTACTGCTCCCGAAATTTCTTCCGCCAATTCAAGGCCACTTTTTCCGGGCATTTGGATATCACAAAAAATAACATCAGGCTTTAATTCGTTAATTTTTTCCTTTGCCTGCGCAGCATCCGAACACTCAGCAATTATTTCAATTTCTTTATGTGCTGCCAATAAATTTTTAAGTTCCTGGCGGGCCAAACGTTCATCATCAATAATTATAGCTTTCATATATTGTTTTAAATTTTTAAACTTTTTATATAATAAAAATCAACGTCTTTCCTCCTCCACCCTTCGGGCACCTCCTCCAAAGGAGGACACAAATTCTGCCATTTACTTCAAAGGGATATTGATCTCTACAACCACAAAATTATGTAATTCATTTATAAATATTTTGCCGTCTATCCCATAAAGTAACTCTAACCGTTGAATTGAATTTTTAAATCCAACGCCTGTCAGTGGTTTTTCGTGATTTAATTTTCCTGTATTTGAAATTTTTACTTTTAATGTATCAACTAATTTAAAGGCTTCAATAATTATGTTTCCATTACCCGCCAGTTTTGAGATACCATGTTTTATGGCATTTTCAACCTGCGTTTGAATAATAAAAGGTGGGATCCTGCAATTTAAAACATCATCTGCAATTTTAAATTCGTAGCTCAACCGCTCTTCGTAACGAATGTGTTCGAGATTTAAATAATCTTTTACAAGGTTAATTTCGTCTTTCAATAAAATTTCTTTGCCTTTATCCATTAACAAAGTATTGCGCAAAATATTAGATAATTGTGTAATTGCCAGCTTCGCTTTTACAGGATCTTCATCTACCAAAGCGCGAATACTATTCATACTATTAAACATAAAATGCGGATTTAACTGCGCTTTTAAATTATTTAATTCAAATTCGCGACTGGCAGCCAAATAACGAAGTGAGTTGATCTCTGTACGTTTATAATTTTGAAAATATTGAAAACCAAAATAGATCACATTCCACAAACAAAAAACTACGGTAAAATTAATTACCGATGAAGAGATATAAACATAATTAAGATCTGTTTTTATAAGGCCAAATAATTTTGAAAGGCCCACTGTCATAAAAAAGAAAACAATGGCTTTAATGACGCTAAATAAAACAATAAGGAATAACTGGACAGGAATTTTAAAATTAAGTACTTTTTGTTTAATTATAATGATCCTATAAACATGCGAAATACCAATACCAATGGGCATTGTCAGAAAATAAAATAAATAATCCTTAAAAGTTGTTTGATAACTTAATCCTAAAAAAATAGAATTAATGATCACAAAAAAAGACCACCCGAAAATTTGACAATACCAATAAATATTTTTTTTATTTGCCAAACCCCAGTATAATTTTTTAAATTCTCAAAAAATTAATTACTGATGGTCCATTGGTTTTCGAAAGTGCAAGTGTATTCAGGGTCAAGTTTTATGTAAGTGATCTTTGATCTTTTACGGATCCACTCCTTTACTTGCTTTTTATTATAATCGGCATTTGCCATTAATGCTAATTTTTGATAATCATCTTTTAAATTAGTTTTATGTGGATCTATCCTGTTCTTTAATTTTAATATTCTGAAACCGGGTTTACCATCAACGGGACTTTGAAATTGCATAGGCTTGCTTATTTCGCCTATTTGCATGGCATTTAAAGTAACAATAAGGTTAGGATCCATCTGGCTAAGATCATCATTATCAAATTTTGTATTTGCTGTATTACGATTGATCATTAAACCACCATTTTGTTTTGTATCGTTATCATCGCTGTATTTTTTAGCGGCATCTTCAAATGTAATTACGCCATTTTTAATATCGGTATAAATAGAATCCAGTTTTTGCTTGCTTAAATAAAAATCGGTATTCGACATTTTAGGAATGATCAGAATGTGTCTAATATCCAGTAATTCTCCTTTACGATGAACTAATTCGATAAAATGGTAACCATGCGCACTTTCAAAAACCGGCGATACTTCGCCTTGTTTTAAACGAAACATTGCTGATTCAAAAGCCGGATCCATAACCCCTCTTCCAACATTTTCATATAATCCTCCAGTAGCTTGTGATCCCGGATCTTCTGTATACAATTTTGCAAGAGTGCTCATTTTTTCGCCTTTAGTAACACGCTCACGTAAGGCTTCTAATTGTTCTTTTGCCACTAATTTCGCCGCAGCGCTAAAGGTTGGTTTTTTTACGATCTGCTGCAATTCTACTTCTGAATTTATTAATGGTAAACTATCCTGGGGAATAGAATTGTAAAACAAACGAACTTCTGATGGAGTTAATTTTACTTCGCCGGTAATTTTACCCTGCATTTTTTGTGCAATTAATTGTTCGGATATATCGCCCCTTAATTCATCTTTAATAACATTGGTACGTTTACCGTAAAATTCTTCCAGTTTTTCTTCACTTCCAAATTGCTGAATATAATATTGCATACGTTGATTTAATTCATGATCAACTTCAGCATCTGAAACAGTAACACTATCTCTATCTGCCTGCGCAACTAATAATTTTTGAAATACTAACGTTTCAAATGCTTTGCATTTGCTAAAATTAGCCTCTGATTTTTCACGCTCAAGCATTGTGTTTTGAAGGTCAGACAATAAGATGGGGTATTTTCCAACAACACCGATTATTTTATCGATAACTTGTTTTTGACTAAATGAAGAAAAAACAAGAATGGAAAAAAGGAAAATAAATTTAATTTTTTGCATGCAGGGTAAATTTACGCATTAAATTAGCCGGACTTAAATGGAAAGTCTTAAAAAAATAAAAAAAAACGGGTTTATTAATTAACAAGCTCTTTACTTTTGCTCCTTAGGAATAACGAGAATGTGCCTTAGATCCAACAGATCGCCCTTACGCTGCACTAATTGAATAAAATGATAGCCGTATCCAGTTTCAAAGACC
>JBDSFC010000067.1:0-6923 GCA_039919745.1 Bacteroidia bacterium
TATCACGCCTGAGTTAGTTGCAGGAGCATGGGTTGGTGGAGAAGACAGAAGTATTCACTTTAACTCAATGGTTGAAGGGCAGGGCGCTACAATGGCATTACCGATCTGGGGTAAATTTTTTAGCAAAGTATATGCGGATCCAAAATTACATGTAAGTAAAGGAGAATTTCCAAGGCCAAAAAATCTTGATCCAAATTTAGAATTGGATTGCAGTAAATACGATGCTATTGATAATGATGGCTCGGGAGAAATAAATGAATTTGATAATTTAAAGGATAATTAATTTCAAATCCCTGTAATGATCCAAAATAAATTCTTGGTTATATATAGAGGACTTCTTTTAATCAGCATTATTTTTTTTTATTACACATTAGTTTGTGTGCCTGAACCTGAACCGATCTGGAATTTTTTTTGGGACACTCATGATTACATTCATCAGTCAAGAAGTAGTTTATTCTCATTAGATCTTTACGCTCCGAAACCTTCAATATGGTTTACTCCCAGGCCATTTACTATGCCGTTGTTATACAAATTTATTGATGGGGATCCGGTTAAAATGTTTTATTTTCAAAAAATTATTTATGCTTCAAGCGCTGTTTTATTAACCCTTTCATTAAACAGATTTTTTTCGAACTATTATTTTAAACTGCTAAATCACATTACTTTTTTATTTTTTTTTACTTGGTGGCATATTGTTGGTTGGTCAAACAATATTACTTCCGAATCTATTTCAACATCCATGTTTTTATTATGGCTGGCCGCGGTAATTTATTATTACAGAAAAAATAATTTCTTATCTATAACACTGCTTTTGCTAAGTACGTTATTTCTTGCATTTAGCAGAGATACTTGGCCTTATATTTTACTTTTCTTTTTTGTTTTAAATTTTATTGGTTATTTGTTTCGCGGAAATAAAAGAAAATATAGCAATATTTTATTCTGTTTATTTTCTGTGGTCATTTTACTTTTTCAATCGTACGCTGTTAAGATTGGCCAGAGAACCAAGACGCCTGTGTTTAATGATCTCGCAATACGGATAAGTCAAAATAAAGAATATATTGAATGGTTCAAAAACGAAGGCGCTCCTCAAACTGCTCAATTGACAGAGGATTTTAAAGGGATTGATTTAAGGGTTATAGGAGGAAAAGAACGAATATATAAGCGATATGCTGACTCAACTTATTTGGAATTATTTGCATGGGTAGCTAAAAATGGTAAAGCGGTATATCAAAAATTTCTGGTTACTCATCCTGCTTATTTTTTTCTTATAAATGAAAATAAGCAGGATCTGGAGAGGATCTTTGTTTATAATATTGAAGGATATTATCAGGATCCTTACAAATTTTTCGTGAATGCGGATAATGTTTTCCCGCTGTTTAGTCCTTTATACGCAATTATTATGTCGTTATTCTGTTTGTATTTTTGGATCAAAAAGAAGAAAATGTTCTTGCTGTTACCTTTTATATTGATCTTAATGCTGATAATAAATATTTTTATCAATTATAACGCTGATACTCTTGAAGTAGAACGTCATATGTACATGACAAGAACAATAAGCGAATTTGTAAGTATTTTATGCACGTATATTCTTGTTTATTATACTTTCCTATTGTACAGTAAGCGTCAAAAAAAGACAATTTAATTTTTAATTTTATTTAGCGCTATTTCGTTGCAAACTCTTGTTTTTTAAGGGTATAAAGAGTTAATATTTCAAAGATACTTTCCCCTACAAAAGGATAAAATTTATATATTTGTAAGACACACAATAAAACAAAGTAAATGATCAACAGAGTTGTAAAAAACGTAGAAGAAGCTTTAAAAGATGTAAAGGATGGCCAAACTTTAATGGTTGGTGGTTTTGGTTTATGCGGCATTCCCGAAAACAGCATTACGCAATTAGTAAAAATGGGTGTTAAGAATTTAACCTGTATTAGCAATAACGCGGGTGTTGATGATTTTGGATTGGGTTTATTATTGCAAACAAAGCAGATCAAAAAAATGATCTCAAGTTATGTAGGCGAAAATGATGAGTTTGAACGCCAAATGCTAAGTGGTGAACTGGAAGTGGAGTTGGTGCCGCAAGGTACATTAGCTACACGCTGCATGGCTGCGGGTTATGGTATGCCTGTTATATATACACCGGCTGGTGTTGGCACAGAAGTAGCAATTGGTAAAGAAACACGTAAGTTCAGTTATAACGGCGAAGAAAAAGAATACTTAATGGAAAAAGCTTTTGAAGCTGATTTTGCTATTGTAAAAGCATGGAAAGGTGATACAGCAGGGAACCTAATTTATAGAAGCACCGCGCGTAATTTTAATCCTATGATGGCCATGGCCGGAAAAATTACAGTAGCTGAAGTGGAAGAGCTGGTACCTGCCGGTGAATTAGACCCTGATCATATTCACACACCCGGTATTTATGTGCACCGTATTTTCCAGGGTGAAAAATATGAAAAACGTATTGAGCAAAAAACTGTAAGAAAGAAATAATAACGTTGAAATAAATCTTAAACAACGTTTTATGTTTTCAAAAATGAATAAAATTAATAGCCGCATAACTTCTAATATTTTATTATTAGTATTTGTTATTTTGTTGTTTCTTATTTGTGCGTTTAATAAAACTTACAAATACCGACCAAATTCTATACACCAATGGCGTCAAACCGACTGCCTGTCAATGACAAAAAATTATTACGAAGAAGGAATGCATTTTTTTAGCCCTAAAATTCATTGGCAGGGTTCTAACAATGGAAATGCGGTTAGTGAATGCCCTATTTTAAATTATAGTGTTGCGGCTTTATGGAAAATGTTTGGGGAACATGAATTTATTTACCGTTTCCTGGAATATTTTATTTTTATTATTTCCATGTTCGTATTATTTAATACCTTGGTTCGGTTCTTTGGATCAACATGGCTTTCATTTTTTATTACCAGTCTTTTTTTAACCTCTCCCTTATTGGTTTATTATTCTTTTAATTTTATTGCGGATGTACCGGCGTTATCATTTTGTATTCTGGCATTTTGTATCTTTTTCAGGTTTTATAAAACAAAAAAAATAGGATATTTCTATCTTGCTTTATTGTTAGGAACAATAGCGGTATTATTAAAAGCAAGCGCTGCAACAGGTATAGGAATAATACTATTCTTTTCGATGATCGATATTCTTGGACTAAACAGATTTTTTAAAACAGAAAAATTATTTACAAAAAAACTATTACCACTTATTTCAATTGTAGCTGTTCTCGGTCTTATATATTCATGGTATAAATTTGCGATAGCCTATAATACGTATAATAATAGTGTGTTTTTATTAACTGTGTTACCGATCTGGGAAATGAAAGATCAGGCAATTTACAGCAACTTGCGCAGTTTGTTTAGCGAGCTGTTTCCTTTGTTCTTTAGTAAGCCTATGTTTTTCTTGTTTTTTGTATTTGCTGCATACGTGATCGCTAATTTTAAAAAACTTGATATTTTCTTTAAGTATACATTTTTATTTTCGGCAGTATTTTTTGTTTTTTATATTTTATTTTTCTTCCAGGTATTTACCGGACACGATTACTATCTTAATAATTTAATGATCTTTCCAGTGATCACTTTTTTCTGCCTGGCAAATATTTTAAGCCAGAACGCTGTTATGGAAAATAATAAAAAATTTATCAGGATTGCCATTGTTACAATTATTATTCTTAACTCTTTTTTCGCAGCCGCTTATTATAGACTACGCGTTATCAAAGATGATAAGCTCTGTGTTTGGTATCCGTTTATTACAAACGAAGAGAAAAGATTTAACGAATGGTTTTTATGGAATAGGGAATTAACCCTGGAATCACTAGAAACACTAACACCTGATCTAAGAAAAGCAGGGGTAAAAAGAGAAGATCTTGTATTAAGCATTCCGGATGTTAGTTTTGATATTTCGCTGTATCTAATGGATCAAAAAGGTTACACTATGCCAAGTGATCTTTTTGTTGCCGATTCCAATACGGTAAATATATATATCGGAAAAAAAATAAAATACCTGGTGCTGAGCGATATAAGACTAAAAGATGAAGCATCATTTGGTGTTATTAATAATCACTTTGACTTAATAATAAAAAAACCTCTTTTAGAAGTCTATAAACTCAAAGAATAATTTAAAGATGTTATTTAACTCCTTACATTTTTTAATTTTTCTTCCAATTATAGTTGGTTTGTATTATTTGTTGCCTCAAAAATTTCGGTGGATGCTAATATTTATAGCCAGCTGTTATTTTTATATGGTATTTGTGCCAAAATACATTCTTATTCTTTTTTTAATTATTGTTATTGATTATGTTGCAGCGATTACGATAGAACGGCTAAATGGAAGATTAAGATTATTTTATTTAATTGCAAGTTTGTGTGCAAACATTGGCTTACTGGCCTTTTTCAAATATTTTAATTTTTTTAATGAAAATTTAGTTTCTGTATTTTCACTTTTTGGAAAAGAATTTCACCCCGTTGATCTAAGTATTATTTTACCTATCGGCCTTTCATTTCACACCTTTCAATCTATGAGTTATACTATTGAGGTGTATAGAGGTAAACAAAAGGCAGAAAAACACTTGGGTTATTTTGCCAATTACGTTTTATTTTTTCCGCAAATGGTTGCAGGGCCAATCGAGCGTTATGATACACTTGGCAACGGCTTAAAAACAGAACACAAACCGGTTTAC
Source organism: Bacteroidia bacterium (assembly GCA_039919745.1). Lineage (GTDB taxonomy): Bacteria > Bacteroidota > Bacteroidia > B-17B0 > Aurantibacillaceae > Aurantibacillus. The sequence goes on from JBDSFC010000067.1 coordinate 4,695, forward strand.
GAAAATTTCGCCAATGGCTTCCGCCTTATTTTGTTTGGTTTATTTATTAAAATGGCGGTAGCCGATAATATTGCCCCTTATGTTAACCAGGTATATGCTGATCCTCTAAAATATAATTCGTTACGTGTTTTATTAGCAACTTTTTTATTTTCATTTCAGATCTACGCCGATTTTTTTGGTTATTCTACCATTGCGTTAGGAAGTGCAAGATTGTTAGGTATTACAATTATGGACAATTTTAAAACACCCTATCTTGCAAAAAGTGTTTCTGAATTCTGGTCACGTTGGCACATTTCTTTGAGTACCTGGTTCAGGGATTACCTTTATATTCCTTTGGGAGGCAATAGGGTAAAATTGCCAAGATGGAGTTTTAATATTTTAATTGTTTTTATGATAAGTGGGTTATGGCATGGCGCCAGTTGGACCTTTGTAGTTTGGGGCGCTTTGCATGGCTTAATGCTCTTACTGGAAAAATATTTTTCCAAACTATTTAAATTTGAAATTAAAAATGAATGGAATTTTGTAAATGTTCTTTTGGTTATAAAAACATTTGTTATTACTTCTTTTATCTGGATCTTTTTTAGGGCGGAAAGTTTTTCTAAAGCAAAAGATGTTATTAAGGCTATCGTAAAAAATAATCATTCAACAGGCGAAGCCATGAGCCCGTTTTTTCCATTATTATTTACAGGTGTATTATTGATGTTTGACTTCTTATTATATAATTGCCGATTTGATAAAAAACTGGAAGCCTTTAAAACACCATATCGTTGGGCTTTTTATACTGTAATTTTATTTTGTTTAATGGCATTATCAGGCACTCAAAAATTTACGTTTATTTATTTTCAGTTTTAGTGATTAAAAAAATAGCCATAAAAATTTTAATGTTGAGCCTTGTATTTGTTGGCCTTAATTTTATTTATGAATATACTTTGTATCCAAAAGACCTGTACGATAAATGCTCGGAGATCTTTGAGTTAAAAGTAAGCCAGGATACAACAGATATTTATTATTTTGCCGAATCTTCTAATTTTAATGTTCGCGAAAATGATTCAATACAAAATACTATTTCAGAGATCGTTAACTTCTTTTATCCTTCATTAAGGATAACGGCAATTAATAAACCTGCCACTCATGCGGGCATTTATAAACACTGGATAAAACAGATCAATCCCAAAGTAAACAAACCCAAGGCAATTGTAGTTACTTTAAATATGCGGTCTTTTGATGCTATGTGGGTAAATTCCGTTTTAGAAACACAATTGCAGGAATCACTTGTTCTTACACAGCCACGTCCTGCCTTGGTTAATCGCTTTTTTCTTTCGTTGCAGGTATTTGATAATAAAAACGATCAACAAAGAGAGAAAACAATGCTTACAGATTGGGATACTACAAAACTTATTTTTCCTTTCGATTTTAGATATAAAACCGTACGGGAATGGGATTACAGTACAAATTTTGAACACTTTTATAAAAATCCGGATGGTACTAAAGATGAAGCTAAAACTATTTTAGCCTGTCATTATATTAAAGCTTATGCTTTGAATATGAATGAAAGGAATCCACGGGTAAGAGATTTTGATGAAATAGCAGACTGGTGCAACAAAAATAAGGTCAATTTGTATCTGAATTTAATGGCAGAGAATCTTGAATACGCAGATAGTTTGGTAGGGAAAGAATTAGTATTTTTAATGAAACAAAACAGGGATTATTTAGTTAAACGTTACCAAAAAAATAACTGCATTGTTGTAGATAACCTGGAATTGGTTTCGGGAATAGAATTTACTGATCAAACATGGACAACAGAACATTATAGTTATAAAGGCCGCATGAGCATTGCAAAAAATGTGGCAAAAAGTTTAAGTAAACAATTTTCAAATGAATATAAAAACGCTTATTAATTATGTTAGATAAAAACGGTATCGCAAAAAGAATTGCAAGGGAAGTGAAAAACGGCATGTATGTAAATTTAGGAATTGGAATTCCTACTTTGGTTGCTAATTATATTCCTGATGGAATTGATGTTGTGCTTCAATCTGAAAATGGTATTTTGGGTATGGGGCCTTTTCCCTATGAAGGCGAAGAAGATGCAGATCTTATTAATGCTGGTAAACAAACCATTACATTACTTAAAGGCTCAAGTATTTTTGATAGTGCTATGAGCTTTGGTATGATCCGCTCTCAAAAAGTAAATCTTACTATTTTAGGGGAAATGGAAGTAAGTGAGAATGG
>JBDSFC010000093.1:0-3875 GCA_039919745.1 Bacteroidia bacterium
AACGCCCGGTCCATTCAAAGCACTTGCGGCAGGTTTAAATGTAGAGTTTCGTTTAGCAACCATCGACCCGAGCGGTAATTGTACAAATGGTATTGATCGTATTTATAATTCCTTCAGCAATTGTTCTGTATATAATGATGCGGTAAAAGCTTTATCGTATTGGCCGAGCAATAAATATTTAAATATTTGGCTGGTACAATCTATGCACTATTCCGGCAATGCGTCATGCGTTGGTGGAGGCTATGCAACTTTTCCGGGTGGTGCTGCAAATTTAGATGGAATAAATATTCGTGGTGATCTTATTAGTAATATTGGTACCGCTGCAACCAATAGCGGCTGGGGAAATTTTAAGGGCCGTTATCTTGTTCACGAATTAGGTCACTGGTTTAACTTACGCCACATTTGGGGTGATGCAAACTGCGGTAATGATTTTGTTTCAGATACACCTCCGCATGTAATTGATAATAGTGGTTGTCCTGCTTTTCCAAGAAACCCAAATAATTCTTGTGGCGCTGGACCAAACGGTGAAATGTTTACAGATTATATGGATTATACAAATGGCCCTTGTTTAAATATGTTCACAGCAGGGCAAGTTGCAAGAATGACAGCTGCATTAAATTCATCCGCATCCGGCAAAAATAATTTATGGACCAATGCTAACTTAATTGCAACGGGTACTGCAGATCCTTATGTGTATCCTGTAAATTGTGTAGCGATACCTGAAATATTGCCATACGGCCCAATTATGGCTTGTGTGGGTGACTCTGTAAAATTTACTGATTATTCGTACGGCGGTATTTCTACTTCTCGATTATGGAATTTTTTCGGAAGCCCTGCTTCAAGTTTAACAGATAGTATTGTAAAAGTAAAATACAATGCTGCAGGTATTTATAATGTTGAGCTCACAAAAAATTATTTGTCGTCGAGCAAAACAGCAACTTTTAACAACAAAGTATATGTTTTAAATAGTACTGCCAACCCTACTTATGTTATTCCTTTTACTGAAAGTTTTGAAACGCCAAGTGTGTTTAATAATGAATGGATCGCGGTTAATAAGAATAATGATGCCGCAAATTGGCAAAATATAAGTACTACAAGTTATTCGGGCAGTAATTGTGTAAGTATTGCTAATTATGGAGAAAATGCACCGTCTACAGATGATCTTATCTCGCCGGCTTATGACCTAAGCGCAACATCTACCAATACGTTAACTTTTATGTTAAGCGCTGCGGCAACGTCCACTGCTAATTATGATAAGCTTCAGGTTTCTGTTTCTTTTGATAATTGCGGGCTTACCTGGTACCAGATCTATACAAAAAGCGGAACTGCTTTAAAAACAATTGCAGCAAATCAATCTGGTCCATTTCTTCCATCTGTTGGATCAACAGAATGGCGACTAGAAAAAATTAACCTGGACGATCAATACCTTTCTAACTCTGTTAGATTTAGATTTTCGTTTACAAGCGGTGGTGGTAATAATCTTTATATAGATGATATTAATCTTAGTGGTATTAGTACTGTTGGCATCAGGAACAGTTTTTTTACCGGCACAATAAAAGTATTTCCAAATCCTGCAAACGAAGCGCTTAATTTAACTTACACATTAAAAAATAAAACAGCAATACAATTAGAAGTTGTAGATGTTTTAGGAAAAATTTGTTTAAGCCAGAATGTTGAGCGTATTAACGAAGGAGAAAATACCAGTACTTTAAATACTTCATCATTAAAGCAAGGCGTTTATTTTGTAAGAATGAAACAGGATGGCGCCATTATTTATAATTCTAAATTTATAAAGGGTACTAATTAATTATGCAAAAAAAAGTAATGCTGCTTGGCAGTGGTGAATTGGGAAAAGAAGTAGTAATTGCTTTACAAAGATTGGGTCAGTATATTATTGCGGTGGATAGTTATTCAAACGCACCAGCGATGCAAGTAGCTCACGAGTTTGAAGTAATAAACATGTTGGATGGCGATGCCCTTGATAAAATTGTAGCCAAACACAAACCGGATCTTATTGTTCCTGAAATTGAAGCCATAAGGACTGAACGTTTTTATGATTACGAAATACAAGGCATAACAGTTGTTCCAAGCGCGAAAGCGGCCAATTTTACTATGAATCGTAAAGCCATTCGTGACCTTGCATCAAAAGAGTTAGGGTTACGTACAGCAAATTATTTATACGCTACTACATTAGAAAATTTTAAAACAGCCGTTTCAAAAATTGGAATTCCTTGTGTTGTAAAACCATTAATGAGCAGCAGCGGCAAAGGGCAAAGCGTTATTAAAACAGAGGCCGATGTAGATAAGGCCTGGCAATATGCTATGGATGGATCACGCGGTGATTACAAAGAAGCAATTATTGAAGAGTTTATAAAATTTGATTCTGAAATTACATTATTGACCGTTACACAAAAGAACGGAACAACTTTATTTTGTCCGCCAATTGGCCACAGGCAAGAACGCGGCGATTACCAGGAAAGCTGGCAACCATGCGCCATTAGCGATAAAGACCTTAAAGAAGCGCAAGAAATGGCAGAGAAAGTTACCAAAGCTTTAACCGGTTATGGTATTTGGGGGATAGAATTCTTTCTTACACAAAAAGGCGTTTATTTTTCTGAGCTTTCTCCTCGTCCACACGATACAGGAATGGTAACATTAGCCAACACACAAAATTATAATGAGTTTGAATTACACGCACGTGCAATTTTAGGTTTGCCTATTCCCAATATTGAATTGGTAAAATGCGGCGCTTCGGCTGTTGTGTTAGCGAGTGAAGAAGGTGCGCAACCTCATTTTAAAGGTATAGAAAAAGTATTAGAGAATAAAAATACAGATGTGAAAGTATTTGGAAAACCTACAACGCGTCCATATAGAAGAATGGCCGTTGTTGTTTGTAACGATACGCCAACATCAGACGTAAACGCTGTAAAAGAAAAAGCAATTTCGTTAGCAAAACAAATTGAAATAATTTATAAATGAAAAAGCTGGCCTTTATATTCTTTATTGTTTCCTGTTTTTGTGTTTCTGCACAAAACGATTCTATTACCATTCCGTCTAACAGTCTTTTAAAGAACATTAAAGTGGGCGATTCTGTTACTTATTACCAATGCCATGTAGAAGAAGCCATACAGCAGCTTTCAACAGCATCGGGACAAACATTAACAGGCAAACCGCAAAAGTATACCATTACAGAAAAATATGTTGTAAAAAAGAACGCCGATACTTATTCTGTAAATTATTATGCGTCTTCGCTAACCGCTTTTCCAAACAGAAAGTTTTCCGGATTAAAAATAAGAGAGAAAAATTATTGGGAATTTAAAAAAGAAAGGTCTTTTGACTTAAAGGGTGATGATCTTAAAATTTTATTAGCGCTTGAGAAAAAAGGTAAAGAAGCTATTGAATATGATTACGCTATTACAAAATATAACACCAATCAGCTTATTATTAAAACAGGAAAGAATTTTAAGCAATTGGTAATTGAAGGTAATTATATTGTTTCGAAAATGCTTTCGAAAAAATAATTATTTCTTTGCTTTATATTTCGCCAATCCTCTATCCAACCAATCAACGTATTTATTAATATCCGGATCGTAGCTGGTTGAATCGCTGTAATGCTTTTCATTACTATCAATGATCCAGTATTGTGGTTGTGTGCTTGATTGGTATTTTGTGTTTTGTAAGTGGCTCCATCTGTCACCAATAGAAGATAGGGTGCGTTTTGATCCACTCCAATCTACTTCTGTTTGTAACTCCGTTGGTAATTTCTTTTTATCATCCACATACAATGACACTAAAATAAAATCTTCGCTCAATCTTTTTTTAACTGCAGGATCGCTCCAAACCTGCCCTTCCATCTTACGGCAATTAACACAAGC
>JBDSFC010000147.1:0-4926 GCA_039919745.1 Bacteroidia bacterium
CTATGCTGCAAATTCTTTTCTGATTCGGCATACTCGTTTTGAATTTTTCGCATGATCAAAAGAATTATAAAACTTAATGTTGCAGCAAAAAAGCACCAGACAGAAATTAGATAGGCTTCATAAAACATTTTTGTACACATTAACGATATCGCCAAAATAAAACCTAATGCTTTGGCACCTTTTACACTTAAGATCAATACCGGGACAATAATTGCTATTACATAAAGTATACTACTTAAAGTAATTAGTATTTGTGGAGATTCTATAGCATAATAAATATGATGATTTCTAACCTCTGCGTGTACATGTAAAAAAATAAGCCGGTATAAAAGGATCGCTGAACACATAATGCCGGCAACAACTGTTACACCTAACCATTTTTTACGCGGTTTATTATGTTCCATTAAAAACATGGACGTTGGGATCCAAATAGGCCATAAAAATTGTGCGAATAAAAGAAAAAAATAAGTCGCTGGTTCCAGCCAGCCTTCATATCCTGGTTTTGAAAGCGCTAACCATAATAAGCCTTCGCTTACCTGTTGTATTGCAAATAGCATTGGTATAGCCGCAAACATGAATTGTGAACGGATAGATACTTTTTTTAAAGACGCGATGCCTATGCTGCCTAAAACGGCTGCTGCTGTAAAACTTGCTCCTGCTGAAAAGCACATAATAATTAGTTTTTTTCTAATTATTTATCTTCAAATTTGATGCCAGTATCTGTCATTCCGACAAAGGAGGAATCTGATTTATTAAGATCCCTCATACTTAGGGATGACATAAGACGAAACTATTGAGTACCCTCCCAATTGGTATTTGAAACAATTAAAATAATTGGTCCAACAAAAATAAGAACGTAAAACAACATTACTAAAATGCGTTTAAATACATTAAGATCGGATTTTAAATTAACCTGTAAAATAGCAGTTATATGTTGAATAATTAAAGGTTCGGCCAAAGTGTAATTATATTTGCCAGGCTCAATACTAACATACTTTTTAGGAAAAGACATGATCAAACAATCACGGATCAGCCAATAATCTTTATTCGGCAAATTTTCATAATCGGTATGATAATTTATTTTTTCCTGGCGTAAATAATCTCTGATTTTTTGGTGCTTTGTTTCGTTATAAATTTCTAACGCAATTAAAACAGGTACAATGATCATTACAAGACTTTGAACAAAGAGAAATAATATTCCCAGGCAAATAATAGAAATAATGCCAAATGCCAAACGGATAACGTAGTTCTCTTTAAAGAATAAGGTTTCTATTAAACGGCCGCCGTCCAAAGGATAAAAAGGCAAACAATTTAAGAGGTTAATAATTAAAAAAGTATTTGCCAGCATTTTTAAAGTTTCGTTATGAAGATCTATATTCAGCCAAAATAAAATACTGCCAATGATAATTCCCGGTACAGGCCCTGCTAAAATGATAAGACATAATTGGGCTTGTGATACCTGTTGTTTTTTGCCTGAAGTAAAAGCGCCAAGCAATGGCACAATAAATATTTTTACATTGCTGTAATTAAATAATTTCATGAATAAAAAATGTCCCATTTCATGAATAATAATTACAATTAGGATAGCTGCTATATACGCCAGGTTTTGCCCGAATACAAAATAAAATAAAACACCGTAAATAAATAAACTGATCAAAGACCTGATCATTGCATTTTGGCTTTTTTGCACCAACACAGGTTTAGGTGGAAAGCCGCCCGAAGTTGTTTGTTCTGTATTAGAAAAATCGTCCATTAACCGGTTGTTTTTTTATTGAATAAATGAAAGAGTAAATATATGCAACTTAAAAATAAGAAGAATGCTCCTGTTTGATGTAATGCGCCAATAATTACAGGCACCTGGTATAATAAAGTTAAAACACCCAAAATAAATTGTATGGTTACACCATAGATCAATAACGTAATGCCTTTGTTTTGTTGTTTGGTTAATTGTAATTTATTTGACCTGTACCAGATCCAGCAGAGTAATGCAACAATAATAAACGCAGTTGTTCTGTGCACAAATTGTATTCCACTGGCATTTTCGAACGTGTTCTCAAAAAAAGAATCTTTCATGGTTACCTGTTCAGGCATCCAGCTATCTCCCATTTTTGGCCATGTATTAAAAATGTATCCGGGTCTTATGTGTGCTGCATCGCCTTCAACATAACCGGCAGTAAAGGCACCAAAAATAATTTGAAAGATCAGTACACAAAAAAACAAAACAGTAACTCCTTTTAATTTTTTCCCATCTGATTCGACTACATTTTCTTTTGGATATAATAAACGTAATGCAAACCAATAAGTAAATGCAAAAAGTGTAAAAGCACTCATTAAATGTGTTGCCAAACGGTAATGACTTACAGCAGGTTTACTTTGCAAGCCGCTATACACCATCCACCAGCCAATTACAGCCTGCATGGCTCCCATAAAAAACAATAGTACAAAGCCGGACCACATCTCTTTTTTAATTTTCTTTTTAATTAAAAAATAAATAAAGCCAATAGCAAAAACATACATCATGGTTCTGCCGATCATGCGGTGAATGTATTCCCATAAAAAAATAGGTTTAAATTCCTGCAAGGTCATGTCGTAATTTATTTTTTCAAACTCAGGACTTTGCTGGTATTTTGCAAAACGCTCTTGCCACATGTGTTCATTTACAGGGGGAATAGAGCCCATAAAACTCCAGTCAGTAATAGAAAGGCCTGAATGTGTTAAGCGTGTTAAACCACCAACTACAACCATAACGTAAATCAAAAAACAACCGGCAAAAAGCCAGTAAATAATTTGTTTGTGTGGTGAAGATGAAATTGGGTTCATTTTATTGAACGCAAATTTACTCTGAAAACAGATACGTTACAATAGAAATTTTAATGACAATGGGATGACAAAGGCAAATGATTAATTATAAGCACCAACGGTTACACTTGTTGTATTTCTTGCAATATTATTCAGATCAAAAGGAAATTTCTGAACATCGATTAAAGCTTTTGGATCTGTAAAGCCCCTAATCTGCGAATCAGTTGCATGAACTTCTAAATTATATTTTCCGTAATCTTTAAAATCAAGGCCATCCCCCTTACTTACATTAATATATTTATTTACATCAGACGTATTATTAGTTGTCCTTAACCAGCAGCTACTAAAAATAATTCCCGGTTGATTGGTGTTATCAGAAAAATCAAGATCTAGGTTAACTTCATTTCCTAATTTACCAGCAATAATACAATTTCCAAAATACGCTGAATCCATAGGCCACACATCCGAATCAGTATGGTTATTTACATTTAAAGCAGGTTTATCTCTTGCTTTATCTTTATTCCAAAAATTAGCAAAGGTGCAATGGATGAATGTATATTTTCCACCTAATTCAAGATTCACGCTATGCTCCTGGCAACTGCTTATAACATTATTTCCACCATAAATATTAAAACACAAACCATACAAACCCCATAAGCTCATGTTTTGTATTTTAGTATTGGTTAATTTTAAACGTCTTACAGCATTAGGGTTAAGCCCTGAGGCTGTCCCTAGGTTCTCTGCCTGGATACCAATGTAACCATTCTTAATTATGGCGTAATCAATTTCATTCTTATCACTTCCTTCGTTGATCCAGATCCTGTCCCACTGTCCGGGTTCATCGGCATAATCTTTTTCTCGTCGCGCACCCTGGAAAGTAACTTCATTCCCCTTTTGCCCTTTTACATGCAGTTCGCCTTTTTGATATACCCACAAGCCGGCTTTATAATTTAAATAGACCTGCACACCAGCATTGATCGTTAAAGTTTGGTTAGTGTAAACAACCAGGTAACCATAAATAACATGCGGCTTATCATTAGGCCAAGTAACATTAATGGCGTTTGTATCATTATTTAAATAAGAAAAAGGTAAATAACTTCCATCTTTAAATTTAATAGCGTCTGTAGGATAGTGATAATAAGCATCCTGGCCCCATGCTTCTAAATAAACAGTTTGAATGTTTTCGTTTACCACAAATTTAATAGCATCATTAATAATAAATGGCATGTTGCCTCCCGGATTTACATTTACTTGTATAAAAATATACATACTGTCATGCGCGGCAATTTCAATATCTGTAAAAGATCTTCCCGGGCTTCCATCCACATTTAAAATAAATGCAGAAGCGCTGCCCCCAACTAATTCAATTGCCGAAATTTTAATGCGCTGATTGTTTTTATTTCTTATCCGTATATTTTGTGTGGATGAACCAATTGTTGTAAAAACCGTATCAAATAACACGGAATCCTGCGAGAACTGGAGTTTCGAACCGGCATCGGTAATTAATTTATCTTTTTTGCAGGACGCTAGGTCCAATAGTAAAAAAGAAGAAATAAAGCTAAAAAGGATTATTTTTAAAATGGTTTTCAATCTTACAAATATAAACGTATTAATTTCCAAAATAGTGTGTTATTTTTGAAAAATTCCAAATTCTGTCTCCCAAAAAATTATTAATTTCAAAGCCTTAAACCTTTCAGATATGTCATTTATAAATAATATTACCGCCCGTCAGATATTGGATTCACGCGGAAATCCAACAATTGAAGTTGATGTTGTAACCGATAACGGCATTATGGGTCGTGCTGCTGTGCCATCTGGCGCATCAACAGGTTCGCACGAAGCCGTTGAATTACGCGATAACGATGCTAAAATATACATGGGCAAAAGTGTGTACCACGCTGTAAACAATGTAAACACTGTACTTCGCGAGAATTTAAAAGGCTCTTACATTTTTGATCAAACCGAAATTGATGCTAAAATGATTGAATTGGATGCATCGCCAAATAAGGCAAACATTGGCGCCAATGCAATTTTAGGGGTTTCTTTAGCAGTTGCAAAAGCAGCGGCGGAAGAAAGCAGGTTACCTTTATATCGCTATGTTGGTGGCATTAATGCTAATTTATTACC
>JBDSFC010000478.1:0-3379 GCA_039919745.1 Bacteroidia bacterium
TCCAGATCTTATTTTCTTTCTTAATAGAATCCTACTTTGGCATTAAGTACACGCAATTAAGTGATGAACCTCAGCAACAAAAAAAATTCATTGGCACAGTATCTCTCCTGCTTTTATTTATTGGTGCAGGATTGTTAGTGTTATCGGCCTTATTTGGCAATTTGTTATTTACGTCTGTTTATAAAGCTGATCTGCAAATGGAGTTCTGGCCTTACGGCTTCTTCTCTATCCTTACTGCATTTTTTAATTCTTATTTTAAAGCCTCTACCGTTGCTTTGATCTATTTACAACGCTCTAAATTATTTTTAACTGCCAACATCATTAATTTTATTGCTACGATCGTTATTTCTATTGGTGGTTTGTATTTGTTTCCAAACACCATTGTAGGCCCTATGTATGGCCGTTTACTTTCCGGTTTGATCATCTTTTTGATCGGTCATTATATTTTCACCAAAAACGGTATCATTAGCTTTGATAAGTCTTTCTTAAAAGACCTGGCAAGGTTTTGCGCGCCTTATGTGTTTTATGTGATCTGCGGTTGGGTATTGGGACAGATAGACCGTTACTTTTTACAATCCTATATTACAAAAATTGACCTGAACTCATATGATCTTATTTTAAAATGTTTTTTTGGGATCGAATTTTTACAGAACAGTTTATCGGCTGTTATCTTCCCAAAACTTTACGAGATCTGGAACAAGAATAAAAATAATGAAACAACAACTGAAAGCAATCGTTACTTTAATGTTTTTACCGTTATAAATATTGTACAACTGATCTTATTTTGCATTTTTATTCCGATCATTTATAAGTTGATCATCAAGAATCAAAATTTTTATCAAAGCGAAGTGTACATTGGTGTATTAGCCGCCGGTTATGCTTTCCGCAGTATTTTAAATTTTTACCTTTCCACTATTTTATTTACAAAAAAAATAAATGTGTTGCTTAAGATCTTTGGTTTTAGTGCTGTATTCCAGATCTTAATTACTTTGTTTGCGGTTAAATATTATGGTTTAATGGGCGCGATTTACGCAGGCCTGGCTACTAAAGTATTGCAAGTGGCCTTTTGTATGCTCTTTACAAAAAATGTATTTAAATATGAGTTCAATTACTTTAAGATCGTACTTATCCCTTTTATTTACCTGATCGTAAATCTTGTTCAGTTCATTGTTTTTAAAGAGTACAACATCTTTTTGTATGCGATACAATTAGTTATTTTCAGCATAGTGTTTTATGCTATTTTTAAAAATGAGATCCGGAAAGTATTGGTGAGTTTTAAACTGATCAAAGAAAACTAGCCGCAGATTGCGCGAATAAAGCAGATTTTACTAAGCTTCTCATATAATTCAATATATTTTGTCACTTCGAGTAAGTTCGAGGCGCGAAGACTGTATCGAGAAGTGACTGAATTATGAAATATATTTAAGGAAAATTTAAGGAAATCTGTAGTAAAAATATACCATTATTAATTCATGATCAGCTCAGGCAAGCCAATTGGAGCGGCATCATAAAATGCCAATTCATGAATTTTAACCGTAACATCTTTAATAATAGGAAAAGTGCTTAAAATATCCATTACAGCATTTTCGTCTTTAGCTTCTATAAATACCCAAACGTTTTTACGTTCCATATCTAAAGAATAATTTAAGATCACACGTTTTTCTAAAAGATCGTTAATACGCTTAGTTTGTTTTGGCACAAGGTCCCAAAATTTTGGAGTAAAAACTTCCGGTAAAATAATATGTACTAAAAAAATGTCTTTCATGTGGGTATTACAAATTTAAGCTAAAATAGAAGCACTTTTACAAGAAAATGAGTCTAAACAGACCCATAAACTAAAATTCAGTCTTTTCACGTAATACGTTTACAATAACCACTTATTATAACATTATAACCAGATATTAAAAAGGCTCATTTTATAGTCATTTAATTGTAAATTTACATTGGCTTTCAGTTACATATGAAAAAAATAGGTGCCCTATTCATATCCCTTTTGGTTTTTACATTTTATGTAAAAGATGCCGCTGCTATAAACGAACCCACCTCAACTATTAATTTTAAAGAAAACAAAGGCCAGGTAAGTGATCAATTCTATCACCCACGCCCGGATATTTTATTTTCTGGAACAGATGGCCAACTGGTTTATCATTTAAAACACAATGGTATTTCCTACCAACTTAATAGGGTTGATTCATGGAAAAAAGAAGAAAAAAATCGCAAGATTAGCCTTTCTAAAGAACTTAGAGATGTTCCTGAACAAATAACAACTTATCGCGTGGATATAAACTGGCTAAACGCCAATACAAATCCAATCATTAAAAAAGGTGAAGCAATCGAAGGTTATGATAACTATTATTTGGAAACTTGTCCGCAAGGCGCTTTGAATGTGAAGAGTTATAAAAACATTATGTATCAGAATTTATATAATGGTATTGATCTGAAGTGGTATGAAAAGAATGGAAATTTAAAATATGATTACATTGTAGCTGCAGGCGCCGATTATAAACAAATTCAATTACAGTTTGATGGCGCCGAAAAAATATCGATTAATAAAAAAGGCGAGCTGGTAATTAAAACGCCTTTAGGAGAACTAACAGAAGCCTCGCCTTTTGTAACTCAAAACGGTAAACAGCTTGCCGCAAAATGGGTGATAAAAAACAGCGTTGTTTCTTTTGATATTAAGAATATTGACAGCACCCAACCGTTTATAATTGATCCCTTAATTCGTTTATGGGCCACTTATTATGGAGGTGCTATGAGAGAGTTGCCAACTAATGTGGTAACAGATGCGGCCGGCAATGTTTATATGGGCGGCGAAACAATGTCTGCTAACCTTACGAGCATTGCCACTACCGGCGTTCAGCAAACACTATACGGTGGGACAGGCGGTAACTGGGGCGACGCTTTTTTAGTTAAGTTTAATGCGAGTGGCGTAAGGCAATGGGGCACATATTATGGCGGGCCGCAAAACGATTTTGCAAATTATGTTTGTGTTGATGCAACCGGAAATGTTTATATGGCCGGTGGAACTTCATCCTATTCTACCGTAATTGCTACGCCCGGCTCACATCAGCCTGTTCAGGGAGGCGGTTTTGCTGGCCCAGGAACTAGCGATGCCTACCTTGTAAAATTCGACCCTAACGGTGTAAGGATCTGGGGTACGTTTTATGGAGGCGTTGGTGTTGAATGGGCGTATTCTTGCGCTACTGATGTAGGAGGAAATGTATATATGTGCGGGGCTACATCTACTCCAAGTGGGGCTGCCATAGCAACGCCCGGTTGCCAGCAACCAATAATGGGCGGCAATATCGATGGTTTTATTGTGAAGTTTACATCCGCCGGCGTTCGTTTATGGGGTAGTTTTTATGGTGGCGTTGGC
>JBDSFC010000163.1:0-2710 GCA_039919745.1 Bacteroidia bacterium
CCCGTAAAACGGCCGGTAATATATATGTCTCCTAAACCATCAACGACAATGCCGTAACCGTTATCCATACCCGGCCCACCAAAACTTTTGGCCCAAACAAAATTACCTGCCGCATCTATTTTACTTATAAATACATCTTCTGCACCAACAGAAGTAATATTAGTTACTGCAGGTCCCGGATCAAAATCTATATTACCACTAAAAGAGCCAGTAGTAAGTTCATTAGTTGTTGTTGTAAAAAAAACAGAGCTTGCTTTTATAGTACTAACAACTCCCATACTTTTTGCCCATGTAAAACCAGCGGTTTGAGAATTGGAAATAAAATTAATCAGAAAGAAAAGAGAGAATAGTGAATTGCGGACCATATTTTGTAATTTATTTTTATTGTTTTAGTTTACGCCCTTCTCGGTAACGCCAATTGCTTAACAAATATTTTTTTCATTAAAGGCAAGCAAATAAAGAAAAGAATGATGGGAACAATTTTACAGATCGTGAACCAAAGATCATATTCTTCCTGCCAGTAACTATATAAATATTGATCTAAATAATAACGGTAATCATAAACAGCAATTTCCTGGCCATGATTACTAAAAACCGTTTTTACACTTTCAGAATAATTATAAGCACTATAATGATTGAAGAGCCCTGTGTTTCTATTTAAAAAATAAACGATCATCATTGGCATATAAATCGCCAATAGAAAAAACAACTGGTTAAGAATATTAAAGAAAGGCTTAAATACTTTTTCCTGTTTGGCGGTTATAAATAAACTCACAATAGAAAGCGCGAAAAGCAGAAACACAAACCATTGAAAAGCAATTTCAGCATTTGTATGCCTGAAAAGGATCTGCGTTAAAATAAAAACAACCAAAGGATACAAGGCCAAAACAATGGCCATGATCAAAAATTGCTGCCAGTAAGTAGACTTAAATAAAACCATTAATAAACTCAAAGAAAAAATAACGTAGAACATGGCCCATAAAAAATCCTTGTCCCAAATAAATAAGGTACCAAATTTTGCATCAAATAAATTATTAAAAGCAGTTCGTATTTCTTCTTTATAATAATCACCACCAAGATTCATGTCTTGTATATCCATCCAGCCGGTCTTTTGCGCTTTAATATAATTCGCGGTCATCTCATCAATGCTGTAGTTTGGGTTTATGCCGTATTTATGACAAATAGAAAAATGTAAAGCTACTTTTGCTTTTACTGCATTATAATCCGCTAATGGATGATACGAAAGTTTTAATTGGTAATTACTTAATATGGATGGATGATTAAGTGTATCGTTTAAATAACGCCATGGTGTATAAGAACTGTAGACATTTATTTTATTAACGTTAAAGAAGGTCCGTTTTTTTAAAGTATCGTAAGTGTTCTCATAAGAATAATAATTGGTTGGAATAAATGGTTCAATTTCGTTTAATGTATTTACGTCATCAATTATTTCTTTATCCGTAAACATGTTAGCCATTTTTGTATTATAGCTTAATACAAATGGCGATGCAAACCAGGCAAAAACAGAAATACAAATAAACACTAAAAAGAAATTCTTGTATTCATCGCTGAACTTTAAATTCCCGAAATTCTTTTCCTTATTAAAGATCAAATAACGATAACCCCAAAACCACGACAGTATAAAAGCCAATACACTTAACAACACATACCACAAACCATCATCGACTCTGCTGGTAAGATCAATTGGCACCAGCCAGCCTATTGCTGCTGAGATAAGGTAAAGCAATAAGCCAAACCATAATACATAGTGGATCTTGCTTATCCAGATAATTGGATATTTGGTAAGCAGGTAAGTGTCTAATCGGTTTAAAAAACCGGGAGCAATTTTTTTAAACATATATTAAATATCTTTGTGAAATAATTGACGCGTGCTTTGACTGATATCGCGGTAATAATTTAATTCTAAGCCACTTTTTTGAATAACGGACAGAACATCGAACCATTTTACATCTATGCCACAGCTAATAATAAAAGCGGTTCCCGCATCTTCAATTTTATAACCTTTACTTTCGGGTAAACAACTTTGTAATTGTTGCAAAGTAAAATTACCTGCTACCTCAAAATTATTTATAGCGCGGTCTATTCCAAAATCTACCTGCTTACCATTGTAAATGGTTTTTCCCTGGCGAATAAAAATAATATTATCTGCAATACGTTCTATTTCATGAAGCTGTTGCGAACTTAAAATAATTGAGAGTGGATTACTTTGTGATTGCGCGAAGAATCTAAGGTCCTGCAAAAATAATTGCTGCGCGTTAATATCTAAATTTGCCAATGGCTCATCCAATATTAATAAATGCGGACGCCACAGTAACATTTTAGCCAGTTCAAAACGCATACGGTAACCGCTCGAGATCTGGCTCCAGGTAAGGTCGCGGAATTTATCCAAACCTAAGCGGAATAAAATATAATCGATCTGTTTTAAATTTTGTTCACCGGTAATATTGTGGATAGTAGCAAAGAACAATAAATTCTCTAATAATGTACCGTGCCATTTTGGAATGCGTTGAGGTATGAACGCGAATTTATTTTTTGCCTGGTACCAGTTATTTGAAAAATTGCCAAGCGCCGGAAATTCTATTTTACCAAGATCGGTAGAGAGCTGACCAGAAACGATTCTTAATAAAGTTGTTTTACCGTTTCCGTTCTCGCCAACCACACCGGTAATTTCTCCCAATTTTAATTCAAA
>JBDSFC010000171.1:0-9870 GCA_039919745.1 Bacteroidia bacterium
GAACTTTGTCTTACTATTAAACGCAGCGTGGTTTTCATCATGTCTCCCACCGATATCCGGATCAAATACCCGGATGTAAACCGGCTTCTTCCACGACTCCGGGATCACGAAAAAAAATGTCTGAACAAAGTCATCATCTCCCCATTGCTTTTCAGCACTTTTACCAAAGGTACAAACAAATGGTATTTTTTCTTCCACTGATGGCACTTGTTGCGCAATGCTCTTAAACCAGAAACAAAACAAGATCGCGATAAATTTAATTTGTATTTTTTTAGACATAAATCGATTTTAAGTATTTTCGAGTACGATTATTTTTTTTTCTATTTTAAATTTTTCAAATTTATTTGTTTCCCGGTTTTTTGCGATAACATCTAACTCAATTGTATAAATTCCTGATCTTTTAAAAGCGTGTTTTACAGATTTCCCTCTGTTGTATTTGCCATCACTAAATGTCCAATACACTTTATCTATATCATATCCTTTTAAGGAAGATCTTTCTGCATTAATCCCGAATTCTTTTCCAACAGTTATAGTATCACAGCAATTGATATATAATTGTTGTGGTTCATCAATTATTAAGGTGTAAGTAGCTTCACTATAAAATATTTCGCCTGAATTTTTTTCAACGATATTCAATTGTATTGGATATTCACCAGATTTAGCAAAACAATGTTTGACTTTCAGACTTCTTGCTTTTTGCCCGTTTCCAAAATTCCATTCATAGGTAAGATTATTTGTATCATTTGCCTGCAAAGTGCTCTCTTCAAAAAAAGTATAACAAAATGTGTTTTTAACCAAAGGCTTTTCTGACTTTGAAAAGTCTGGGATTATAGTTGCGAAATAATAAATATCATCTTTATACTCAGGAATCCTGTTTGTGGAAAAATACCCGTTCTCGGAAGTTGAATCAAACCAAATACCAAAATCATCTGCAGGAGAATTTAATGGAGAAGACAAAATTTTACTCTCACTTTCAAAAGGTTCGTTCAAATTAAAAGAATAAAGATCAAGTCCACCAATACCGTTTGTTCTATTACTTGAAAAAAACAATTTATTATCATCACTTATAAATGGAAATAATTCATTCGCGCTGCTATTAATTTTATTACCAAGATTTGTGGGCTCCGACCATTGTCCGTTTGAATATGTAACCATATAAAGATCCATTCCGCCAAAACCGTTTTCAAGGTTTGAAGCAAAAACCATTGTATTTCCATCCTTACTAAGCGCAGGATGACAGTATGAAAATCCTTCTTTGCAAAAAGAAAGCATCTCAGGTTTTGTCCAGTTATTATTTATTTTCTTTGCTGAATAGATCTTAAGTAAATTTACTTTTGACACCTTCGCTTTTTTAATATACTTGTCGTTACCAGAAAAATAAATAACATCCTCTTTTGAACCAAAAGCCATAGAACCTTCGTTATATTTGGTATTAATAGCGCTTAATAATTTTGTTTTATTAAACGTCGTAGAATCCTTTTTATCTGCAAAGTAAATATCTGTCATTTCTGTTTCATTATTATCAGTTGAATAAACTACTCCAACAGAGTTAGGTCGACCGGAAACAAAAAATAAATGATCATTAATTAAACATGGCCCAAAATCGGATTGCATGGAATTTATATTTAAACGTGTTATTTTTATTCGCGATGAGTCCTCTGCTATCATTAATTTTGTTTGCGATCTTATATACCCTGTTAAAAGGAATAACATTAAAAAATATACCGTTGAATTTTTCATGTTATTAAAAATATCGCACGCTTAGAGGATTGATTTTGTATTTGAACAAATACCGTAACATTATTTCGTGGCTACCACTGGTATAAATGTTTAACCGATTCAAAGCATAATCATAACCATAACCAAAACGCAATTGCTCATTAAGTTTAAGATCGATAAATGCCATAGCTGAAGTATTTAATGTGTAGCCTAAACCCAAGCCGATAAAATCTTTCCAATAAAAAGTAGAAGAAAGGTTTGTTGATAGAGGGGAACTATAAATATATTTTACAAGTATTGCCGGTTTTATTTTAAAATCCTCTGAAATATTCACTAAAATACCCGTGTTACCAATTACCGTGCGGTATTTACTTAGCGTTTCATTAAATACATTTGGGGCTGACAAACCCACATAAAAATTCTTTGAATAATAATAAGTTCCAAAACCTGCTTCCGGAGTAATTTTTGCATCATTAGAAGTGGAAGAAAAATTTGGGTCGTCTTTTTGGATCGTATTTATTTTAGACCAGTTAGAGGTTATATAATTAACACCACCTTGTACACCAAAAGATAAATTACCTTTTAAGAACCGCATGCGGTAAGCATAAATTAAATTAGCAGTTGTTTGATTAAATAATCCGAATTTATCATTCACAACAGTCATCCCAATATTAAAGTGTTTATTTTTTAAAGGTGTATGCGCACCAAAAGAGGATGTTACAGGCGAGCCAACAATACCCATCCATTGATTACGATACAGCCCGGTAATATCCAAAGCTTCACGACTACCTGCATAGGCCGGGTTAAGTAACAATCCGTTAAACATATATTGTATATAATCGCTATTATGCTGCGCCTTGCTTTGAAGACAAAAACAAATAGCAAAAATTATATACCAACTCTTTTTCATTTATTTTGTTTTAGCACAATGAAACCCGTGAAATTCAATTTTGAATTTATTTCAAGTACATAATAATATGTATCATCAGCTAATTTTTCGTTTGAAAGGTTTGTTCCATTCCAATTATTTTTATAATCATTATTTGAATATACTTCGCTACCCCATCTATTAAACACATTAAATTTTACATTTGAATAAAACTCAAGTGTAGGTATCATAAACATATCGTTGAATCCATCCTGGTTGGGAGAAAAACCGTTGGGTATATTAAGAGGTTTTACATAAATTAAAATATCGTCAGAACTCTCAGGACAAACTCCATTTGTGGTTGTCCACCTGATCACATTATTTCCAATAGACAAATCCGTAACACTTGTATTAGCATTTGTGGCATTTACAATTTGTGCATCGCCTTCAATAACAGACCAAAAACCATTTCCAACTGAAGGAGTTATAGCTGCAATATCCGCTACAGGTTTATCTGTTTCCTGGTCAGGTCCTGCAACAGCAATGCTAGGAGGAAGATCTTGTGTAATTGTAATATCATCAGTTGTTGCCGGGCAAACGCCGTTTTCGATCGTCCACCTGAATGTATTTGATCCGATAGAAAGATTAGTAACAGAGGAATTATTTTGGCCGGAATTATTAATGGATGCAGAACCGGATAGAACAGACCAGGAACCAACACCAATTAGCGGAACATTTGCAGAGAGATCTACATTTGCCGAACAAACAGATCTATCATTTCCTGCATCAGCAATAGTTGGTATAACATCTGATAATATTATTACCGTATCAATTGAAGAAAGGCAAACGCCGTTACTGATCGTCCATATTAATTCATTTATACCAGGGCTAATGCCTGAAATATTTGCTACAGGGTTTGAACCGTTATCAATAGTTCCATTACCTGAAATAAAACTCCAGTTACCGGTACCAATCACAGGTGTATTGGCCGTTAACAACACATTTACCCCACAAATATGTTGATCTGTTCCTGCATTTGAAAGAGAAGGAAGTTCATCACGTTTTATTACAACTGTATCAACATTCATTGGGCAAATACCATTTGAGACTGTCCACACAAATTTATTTTGACCAACTGATAAATTATTTACTGGTGTAACAGCACTCGAAGGTGAGCCTATAGATCCTGTTCCGGTAGTAGAAGACCAAAGTCCTATACCAACTAAAGGTGTATTTGCATTTAAAGTAGTTGTAGTTGAACACAATGTTTGCGAAGGTCCCGCAACTGCAATACTAGGAAAATCATCTCTTGTAATAATAACTGTAGAAGTTGAAGAAGGGCAAGCACCATTACTCACTGTCCATAAAAATGTATTTGCACCTGTACTCAATGAAGTTACCTGGGAAGATGGATTACTTGCACTTGTAAAATTACCTGAGCCGGTAATAACTGACCATAGGCCATTTCCTACTGTTGGATTAGTTGCGGCTAATGTGATAGTTGAAGAGCAAACGGTTTGTGAATTGCCGGCATTCGAAATACTTGGCAGTTGTGCTACCGTTATTTGTAACGTATTGCTTGGGCTACCTAAACAACCTGCGCCATTTACAATTCTCCTGTAATAGGTTGTTGCTGTTAATGGGGGTGGTGAATAATTTTGATTTGTATAAGTACCTGTAGCGTTTGTCCATGTTGAAGAATTTGCGCTCATCTCCCATGTATATAAATTTCCATTAACCGGCAAGGATCCCGCAAGCGTTGAAGGTGTGTTACCAGAACAAATAGCTTGCGTAGATGGTATCGTATTATTTGCAACAATAGCGCAACCAAGTTTAGCTAAATAAATATCAGTTCCACCGCCGGTACCTAAAGTAACGGTTCCAAAAGTAGCCGCCCCTCCATGATCACCTGCAAGATAAACATTGCCAAAGTTATCAGTATCCAATCCATTAAAATTTTCAGTTGCCGCACCACCTGCTTTATAACTCCACAAAAAAGTTCCGGCATTATTATAACCTGTTATAAAAACATCCTGTGCGCTTGCTGTGAAGTTAGGTCCACTAACACTTGTGTAATTCAATCCTGTATTAAAGTTACCTCCTAAAATAATATTGCCAAGACCATCAACATCAAGAGCTCTGCCAATTTGATCACCTGTGCCATTACCCGTTGCATTTGTTTTCCAAAGAAAAGTACCCGATACCTTTGATAATTTAGCAAGAAAAAGATCGTTAAGAGTAGATACGGCCTGCGTTAAAGTTGGTGTTGGGTATTTAAAATTAATATTTCCATCAGATTGCCCTGTTACATATATGTTTCCTGCATCTTGTGCAATACTATGGCCGTTAACATTTTTACCGCCAGTACTAGTTGTAATATTTGTTTGCCAACCTAAATTACCAGCCTGTGTTACCTGCAGAATAAAAGTATTTGCCTCATTGTGTTGCTCGTCCGGCATTATGGCACTGGATATACCTGTCGCACTTTTAAAACTAATATCATGATAATAAATTCCAATAAAATAAACATTACTTGCATCTGCAATAACCTTAACCCCATAATCATCAAGGTTACTCCCCCCCGAAATCACCCATTGTACAACGCCATTTGCATCATATTTAGCACCAAACATATTTAACTGGTTGCTATTAAAAAATGTTGTTTTAGTAATAGCGCTACTATAAGAATAAAAGGTGGTTGGTATAGATTCATATGAGCCGGTAATATATATACCATTTGCATCTACTGCCATTTTAAAAGAGTCTTCGTTATTGGCCCCACCAAATTTTACTGCCCATAAAAAACTTCCTACAGAAGAATATTTTGCAAGGAATCCATCTGTGCCTCCGGCAGAAGTTAGATTAAATATTGAAGCAGAAGGATCGAAGTCTGTTGTACTATTAAAGCTTCCGGTAACATACACATTTCCCGAAGGATCTACAGCCACACCTCTCACTTCTTCATCGCCCGTTGCTCCCGATATTTTAAAAGCCCATAAAACATTTCCTAAAGCATCGTATTTTGCTACCAGACCATCAGTAATGCCCGTGGCTGAAGAAAAAGACGCACCGTATTTTGAACTTAAATTACCTTTAAAACTTCCTACAATGTAAACGTCGGTTGATGTAGGATCGCAAGAAACATCCCATAGCGTTTCAGGACTTGCAGAATTAGCGTCTTTAGCCCAGTGCCATACCGGGACTTGGGATAATACAAAAGCAGCCTTAAAAAACATAACTATTAAAAATAATTTTTTAAGCATCCTTTATCGTTGAGATAAGATTGCTGCAATATTTATTCCAAAATGAAACCTATGGACTGTCAAAGGTTTCTAAAAAAAGGTTAAATAACAATGTGGAAAAAATGGGAAATTTATTCTACAAATCAATATCCCGTAGAAGAAGTTATTGCACGTTTACGATAAGTTAGATTAAAGTAATCGAGTATCTCATTATAATTTTCGGCTTCTGTTTTTGTTTTATCAATATAATAACCAGAATTAATTACCTGGATATTGGAGGACACACCACTTTTTGACTCCGGAACAAAAGCTACAGACCAACGCTCATCATCAGGTTTGCTTTTAATGATCCGGTAAACATAGATCTTTCCTTTTTGATATTTATTTCTTGCATCCAGTTCTTTAATAAATAACAGACTATCTTTTTTGCTTTTATCCTTATCGTAATTGTAAATATTTGAGAGTTGTGTTTGAGCCATCAAAACAGATTCTATTAAACTACTTTGGGTAAGGTATTTTTTCTCGAATTTATCTGTTAGCTTTTCTTTTTCTAATTCAGTATAAAAATATGCGCGTGTAAATTTATTTTTCGCGTAATAATATATCAATGTATCATTAATAACAATATTACTTTTTAATAAATTAATAGCAACCGGCATAGCAATAGCCTGGCTTTTAAGTTTTGATAATTTTGAAAAGAACTGTTTTGTTTTTTCGTCTGTTTTATAAAATTGTGATAAGATGATAGCGTAGTTTACCAATGGACTTCTATTAAATGTTTCCAGTCCACGCAAATATTCAGAACCCTTAAACAAATTATTATTTGTGAACCCATCAAGGCTTTGCTGAATACTTTCTGCCAGTTCTTTAATAGATTTATCAAGATAATCGTAATCGCTATAATCGCCTGAAGATTTGTTGCTTGAAGGATTGTAACGTTTTAATGCAAGGTTAGCATCTGCCAGGATATTATCTTTTTGTGTTACATAAGCTGCGGAAGTAATGATCTTTTTATCTACCAGTTCAGACAGTAATGTATAAACAGCATCTTTATATTCATCGTATTTGGTCAATACCATCATACCGGGGAAAAAATTCTTGCACAATTCCAACGAATCGTGTAATACTGCAAATACGTCGGAGACAATATTTACTTCACCAACCAAAGGTGTTTCACCTAAAAGCAGGTTGTTAAATGCGGTAAAGGACGCTGGGGTTTTTAAATAAGCAAGTCCTTTAAGCATACATAACTGTAAATAAAAACTGTCGGTATACTGTTTGTATAATACTTTATAAGGCTCAATTATTTTATTGTTGTTCATTGTGCCACCATTTACAAACAACTGGGCCCTGCTATTCTCGCTTACCAAACTTAAATTTTTACCAGTAATAAATTTAATGTATTCATCAATGTAAACTTTATTCATTGTGATAGAGTTTTGTAGCGAAGCGTTTGCCTTTTGACGAATAACCGTATCGTTACTGCAAAGATCAGTCAATAAGGTTTTAAATTTATTTTCAAAAATATTTTTTCCAATAACGGTATCCTGTGGCGAAAAACTATCCATGAATCCTTTTGTCCAGCCTTTTAAACCGATCACAGAATCATACGGCGCAATAATTTCCTGCATCATACCATTTTTGAAATAGATCTTTACATCCATTATTCGTGATGTAGCGGTATCTTTTAGAGTGCATTTGTAAGAATAAATGCCATCCTTATTAGAAATAGTTTTATTTGTGATCAATAGACCTGTTGTGTTTTTTATTGATGCGCTAATACTTTCTTCTATTTCATTAATGTTACGATAGTCATAATCATTATACTTTTCGAAAGTGATATTTACGTATTCGTTGCTAGATGGAGAGTAGTAGGATTTATTACTTGACCTGTAATCATAATCACCTGTATTCTTATCCTTTTTTATTTTAGCCTCTTCATACTGTTGGGCATAGGCTTCGTTAAATTTACTGGCAGCATTTATAGTTACCTCATCTTTAACTTTAAAATGATAGTCATGATCGGTAACTACTTTTATTGGATTTATAAGTTCAAAATCGATCAATTTAAAGGATGTAAAAAAATCATTATCAAAACCACTTTCTTTTTCAGAAATAAAATAAACCAAATAATAATGAACTCCTTTGATAAATAATTTACCATAAAAATTAGAGCCAACTTTGTTTTTTGCTTTGAATTTTATACAAGGCAAATTTTGTTCTTTTGTGATTTCGCGTGAAATATTTTCTGAAAAATTATAATTCTTTAAAATATTTTTAGAAAATAAATTCAGTTCAAAGGTATCTTCTTCAAGATATTCAAAGTCGTTGTAAACGGCGTGCTTAATCCCGTAAAATTGTTTTTGTGTATTGTTATAGGCATAAAGATCTTCTATCAAGCCTTTAGATGAGGACGTACTGTTTTTTGTATAAGCATAATTGGCCGGCACTTTTACGCTAAAGCCTTTTGTTTTCGGTGAGAACTCAACCGTGTTCTGACTTTTTGGAAAGAATTGAATGGAATTAAAGAATTGTTTTGATTCGCTACCGGTTGCATAACTTTGTTTACCGCCCAGTTTAAATAAGATCATTTCTATTTCAGAGAAAAATATCTGGTAATGTTGTTCATCTCCACGACGTGTTTTATTTACCACTTCAAATCCTTTTAAACCGTTATTAGAAGTGATCTCTTTTTTAGAAATTATTTTTCCGGGAATATTCTCAAACAATAAGCTATCTACTTTTTGCATCATTTGAGGAACGGATACATTAAACAATGGACCAAAATGTTTTAAGCGTGCAACGGTATAAAAATTACCGTTGATCATATCCGCATAAATGTAATATTTAATGTTCTCGAAATTTACGATCTGCGTTAACTTACCTGGTAAGTTCATAGAGATAGAAGAATCATTTACAAATTGTTTTTGAAATGTTACGGGTTTAACCAATACATCCAACTCATCGCGCGTAGCATCGCTCTTCTTAGAGTTTTTTGGAAACACTGGTTCAACAGTATATCCTTTCTTGCGCAACAATTCTATTACACCATCATCGCCAGGCAAATGCGCAGCACCTACTCCACTAAATAGTGCTCTTGTTTTTAATACTGAATCGATGGTATTTACAAAAAACACATTCCTATCGTTGATCAAATATTTTTGTGTGTTCTTAGAACTCGTTTTTTTACTTAAGCTATCCAACAGATCAAGATTTCCATCGCGGTAAGCGTCTTCAATTTTTTGTCCGTTAAAATAATAGTTACTGCTATTCTCTGAATTGTCTTCTTCGCTCAATTCATCATCAGGCAAAGCAGACAAACGTGCCTTGATCTCTGATTGTACAAAATCTTCAAGACTAATTAATTGTTTATTTAATTTTGAAGCTGATTGAAAAATAAAAAGATCGATATATGTATTCTCTTCAAAATTCTCTTTGCTCCTGTTATGCCTATAAAGTAAACCGTTAATAATATCCGGATCGTAACTTAAAACTCCCTGCAACATACGTTTATCAGGAAAGCTGGCCATAAATGTAGAACGGTAAAAATCTTTACGGTAATTGCTACTGGCCACTATTTCGTTTGCCTGGTCCAATTCACCTGTCTTTTCCATGTTCTGTAACCAATCACCAGGATTTGTTTCAAGGCCAACTACATCTACACTTTTTAAAGCATCAAAAAACTGTTCAGATAAATGATAAGCTACCCTGCTACTAACATGCATGGTACCATATAAGTAAGAAGGCTTTTTAAGGTTTTTACCGGTAATTTTCCAAAGTAGAGTTGGGTATTTTTTGGTAGATTGAGGGAAAGCAAAAAAGGGCAATAAAATAAATATGTACAAGAGTCTCTTCATCCTACCGGCTATTACTATATAAACTTAAACATTTAATTTTGGTTACAGAAATAAAAAAATATAGCGTTTTTACGCTTAACAACTATTACTATTTACGTAAATTAATGTACGCCGGATGCCGCTAAATACCTCTCAGCATCCAAAGCTCCCATACACCCGCTACCCGCAGCAGTAACGGCCTGGC
>JBDSFC010000276.1:0-2802 GCA_039919745.1 Bacteroidia bacterium
ATTTTCATAAGTAAATCATACGCTCCCTTGGTAACGATATTTTTAGAACCGAGATCAACCTCATTCGAAAGAATTTCAAGCAACCCATTTTCTGTGTTTCCTGTTTTTACCTCTGTTAATTCAAAAGTGGTTTTGCTTTTCTCTGTAAAAACAAATTGCTTCCCTTCAAAGCTTACCACGGCATTTTCAGGTATTACAAATCCATTATTGCTTTTTATTTCTATCTCTGCATTCATAAACATACCCGGCAATAATACTTTGTCATATTGCTCAAAGTGGCAATGCACTATTATGCTTCTTTCCTGAGATAAATCCTGCCCAATTAAAATAATTTCAGCATTGTATTTTTTGTCAGAATTATTGTTGGTATAAGCAATAACTTTTTGCCCATTAAAAAGCTTGTTCACATCCTTTTCAAATACGGTTAAAGCAAGATGAATATCAGTTGGATTCACAATATCAAACAAAACATCCGTTGGACTAACGTATTTTCCGATATTTACATTTACTGCTGAAACATAACCATCAATAGGCGAATAAATATTCACACTTCGTGATAAACTACCCTCGTTTAATCCTTCCGGATTAATCCCTATTAATTTCAATTTTTCATAAAGCGACTTAATTAAAATTTGTTGGCTTTTATATTCTGCTTCGGTCTTTTGAAACATCTTGTCGCTTGTTGCTTTACTTTGGTTAAGTTCTTTTTGACGGTTGTATTCGCTTTCGGTAAATACTGCATTTGCTTTAGCAGTTAAATATTCCTGTTGAATTTGAATGTATTGTTGATCCTCCATCACAGCAATTACTTCTCCTTTATTTACGTGCATTCCCGGTAGCAATTTCGTAGATTTCAGATACCCCCCTAAAGGAACACTTATTGAAACCATATTCTGTGGTGGTACATCAATCACACCATTTACTTTTAGTAAAGATGAAATGTCTCTTTTTTCAGCTTTACCTAAAGCAATTCCAGCATTCTTTAACTGAGCGTCATTCATCTCCACAATATTTTCCATAGGAGTTGATTCGGTTGCACTTTCCTTTGTTTCTTTATTACTACAACTTGCAACAAAAAGAGTAATGGCGATTAAGATTATATAATTTTTCATGTTTATTTATTTGTTAATGCGTTTAATTGAATGATGCTTTGGTTTAAGCCTTTTACTGCGTCAAGGTAATCGCTTTGAATGCTTACTGATTGGTTGATGAGTAATACCCATTCCAAGTAGTTAATGTCTCCATTGCTAAATTGCTTGTTAGCGGTCGTTAAAATAATGTCAGCATTTTTTAGTGCCGTATCCTCAAAATAAGCCACTGCTTGTAAATTCTTTTTGTAACTCAATAAAGCTTGTTGGTACTCTGACTGCAAACTTTTAAGTCCTGCTAAGTAGTTGTTTTCAGCTACATCTTTATTTATTTTCAATGCACTTATTTTGGATTTTTGAGAACCAAAAAATAATGGAAGACCAATTCCAACCTGTGCGGATTGAAAACGAGTAGATGCATTATAGAGGTTTGCATCTGCACCAAACCCACGCATACTCATATTATTGTAGGAAATAAATAAATCAGGTAGAAGCTTTGACCTTTCTAATTTAAACTTAGAAATCCCAATTTGTTCTTGCTGTTTTAACTGAGTAATAAGCGGATGTTGTTTAATAATTGAAGTATCCGCAATTGAAACAACTTCAATCTTCTTACTTTTTTCAGTCGGAACGAAATCATTACTTGAATTAAGCAACAATTTTAACTGTAACTGCACAATGGAATAATCTTGCTCTAACTGCTTTAACTGTTGGTTGACCTGTCCTCTTTGTGTTTCTGCCGTTGTCTTTTCAAGAATATTGCTTTCTCCCTTATTAAAACGCATCTCTGCATTTTTAAGGAACACCACATAAACACTATCGATATGCTGCAATAGTTTTTTCTTTTCCTCTAAATAAATCAATTCGTAAAATACTTGCGTTACGTTCTTTTTTAAATCGTTCTGTTTTATAGCAACATTTAAAACACTACTTTTCCATTCTTCATTTAAAACAGACTTCTGTTTTAAATATACACTTGGGAATTTTATACTTTGAGAAACTCCAAATTTTGTATCCTTATAGAAACTGTTTATTTGCCCATACTCCCCGGTAACACTTGTTTGCGGAATGTCAACACCAGAACCCTGAAGTTTTTTATGATATTCTGCATTTAACTTATCGTTCTTCAATGACAAATTGTTTTTAAAGGCTGTATCAACTGCCGCTTGAAGTGAGATTGGAGTTTGTGCGGTTACATTACTTGTTAAAATAAAAGCAATGATGGTAACAACTGCACCTTTATTAATTCCTTTTGATTTAATTCCTTTTTCAAATAGAATGTAAAGAACAGGCAAAACAAAAAGCGTAAGAAAAGTTGCAATCAGTAATCCACCAATTACAACGGTTGCTAATGGGCGTTGAACTTCTGCACCTGCACCATTGCTTAATGCCATTGGTAAAAATCCAAGTGAAGCTACAAAAGCTGTCATTAATACTGGTCTTAGACGGTGTTTTGTGCCTTGCAAAACAATTTGTTTAAGATCCGTTTCTCCATCTTTTTTAATACGATTATATTCGGATATTAAAACAATCCCATTGAGGACTGCTACCCCAAACAAAGCAATGAATCCTATACCTGCACTTATACTAAATGGCATTCCTCGAAGTGCCAATAGAAAAATACCACCAATGGCTGAAAGTGGAATTGCCGAATAAATAAGCAAGCCTTGTTTAACAGAACTAAAAGCGAAATAAAGTAATAGAAAGATCAATA
>JBDSFC010000387.1:0-3541 GCA_039919745.1 Bacteroidia bacterium
AGCCTTATTCTTTCATCAGTAGTAAACAGTAGCGTTACACAAATCACATATTGCTCAAAATCTGAACGTAGTTATCAAACACAGAATTCATTTGAAACACTTTTAGCTCGAAAGTGGGTCTTAAAAACAAAAACAGATTTTAATTTAAACGATGTGGTGCAAAATTCAACTACCTATGTCAATCCGAAATATAACGCCCTTGTATTTTGTAAATATTATTGGATATCAGAAGGAAGTCATACAGGCTGGTGGATGTATTATCAATCCAACTAGGATATCCAACAATCATCTGATACGACAAATAATTATCTTAAAATTGCAGGAACTTTTAAAGTTCCTAATAATAAAACTTTAAACGCATCATTTGGTGATTTTACTATAGACACCTTAGTTCAAAACAAACTTGTGATACGATCTTCTGTATTTGAAAATACATACAGCAGGTATACTTTTGAATGATCATTAAATATTTTCAATCCCTATTATTTATCAAACAATTGCAGCTACGATCTTATTTCTTCGGAATGATCATGCAGGTAAAACGACTAATGCAGCACAGTTCATTTTTATCGTTGTAGATCTTAACATCCCAGATATGTAATTTACCACCAACTTTTATCGGTGAACAAAAAGCAGTTACTTTTCCTTCTGTTACAGAAATAATATGATTGGCATTTATTTCGATACCAACACCAATAAAAAGATCACGATTTACACAACACCAGCTGGCCACAGAGCCAATGGTCTCGGCCAAAGCCACAGAAGCTCCGCCGTGCAATAAACCAAAAGGCTGTTTGGTTTTATTATTTACGGGCATGGTTGCTTTTAAATGATCTGTCCCTACTTCAACGAATTCAATTTCAAAAAACTCTCCTAAAGTGTTTTTATTTAATTTATTTAATAACTCTGTAGTAATTTCTCCGTTCCAAATGCTCATAATAAAGATTATCTCAATTTATTGGCATAAATTTAAACATTCAAAATGAACTCTGTATTCTTTAAAATAATAGCCGCACCGTTTTTTTTCTTTCCTTATTTTTTAAGGGGGCAACCTTCAAGCAGTATACACCAGTTTACAGCAACAAGTATTGAAGGTAAAACAATTGATCTAAAAGATTTTAAAGGCAAAAAAGTAATTGTGGTTAATACCGCGAGCCAATGTGGCTTAACAACTCAATTTAAAGGATTACAGGAACTTTATGATCAATACAAAGACAAAGGCCTTATTATTATAGGCTTTCCAACAAATGATTTTGCGCACCAGGATCCGGGTAATAATACCGAGATCCACTCTTTTTGCGAACGCAATTATGGGGTTACTTTTTTAATGATGGAAAAGATCTCTGTAAAAGGCGCCGAAATGCATCCTATTTATAAATGGTTGACCTCTAAATCGCTTAACGGTGTAATGAACACAACCGTAAAATGGAATTTTCAAAAATACTTAATAGATGAAAATGGTTATTTGGTAAAAGCTATTTCTCCCTGGAAAAAACCAAAATGCCGAAGAATTTTAAAGTGGTTGGATAAATAACTCCTCGTGATGGAAACAAGATGACACTGATCGCGCAGATACTCGTTGCTCCTTTTATTAAAATTTATTCGCGCGAAACCAGTTAAATCTGTAAAATCTATGTTCCCTCGCCTTATTCTTCCAAAAAATAAATTTTGATCTGGGCGGAATCGTTCAAAAAATCAATTTTAAGAATAGAGATCCTGTAAACATTTAAACCTGTACGGCTTTTAATGTCGGCTATTAACTGTGTTTGATTAGATGCATGAACAAGCTCTATTTTTTCGTATACAATAACTTTAACACCTTCTTTTTTAAATAATAATTTACTCTCCAGTAAAAATGCCAGTGCTATTATTACAGCATTAATTATACCTAAGAACATGTATTCATAACTGTCGTCTGCTCCTTTGATCTTTGTAATAGCGTTTATTAAACCGATTGCTATTACCAAAAACAAATAGGTCATATCTTTAATACTGATATTTTCAGTTCGGTAACGCAACATGCTAAAAACGGCAAATAGTCCGAAAGCAGCGCCCAGACTTATGTCCACCTTGTTCAATAAAAAACTGAGTAAAAATATGACAGCATTAAAAATAAAGAAAGTAAAATAAAATTCGCGCTGTTTATATACCGGGAAATAAATGCAGCGCACCAAAACAAATACCGAAACAAGATCAATTGCTAAACGAATAAAAAGTTTACCCGATATTTTTTGCATAGCATCAATACCGGTTGTAATAGCTTCTTCAGATACTTGTAATAAGATTAGTAGGTCCGTCATTTATTATTTTATTTAAAGTTACCAATTTTTCTTTAAAATTATTCTTCTTTAGTTGTGGGTATAAATAATTTACCCCGGTACAGTATTTACTAAAAGCGGTTGGCCTGACCTTAAACTCTTTTAAAATAGAAAAAATGGGTGTTTTTATCCTGTTGGTTTGCTTTACTTCAAGAACAACTATATTATTCAATTTGTGTTTGTTTTCACCCTTCGAAAATTCAAGATCAAGATCAATAGTGATTTTTTCATTGAATTCAGCATTTATTAAACTGAGTCGCCTATAACCCACAGACACAATAGCCAACAATGTTTGCAGGTTAAGCGGTAATTTGGAAGCAATAAATTTATTTTCTGCATCTGACCATGCATTTCCATTTTCAGTATGAGGAATCCTTTCTTTTACAGTATGGCCCTTATTATTTTTTGATTTAATTTCTAAATAAGTAGTATTATTTTCCAGGTAGGTTCTTTTCCTTACTTTATACCTGTTTAATACACCGTTGTGGTGCTTTAAATACATATCAAAATTAGCGGTATCATAATAAGTAGTTTTATAGAAGAGGTCGGACCTACCTCCAATAGCTAATAATTTGTAATTTGAAATCAGTTGTTCCAAAACCATCGGAAGTTGATGTAAAGCAAAAGTAAATTTGGTATCCAGGCGGTTCATTAGCTTTAACCTATTCAGCTCATCCAGGCTGATCGTTTGAAAACGTTTTAATATGCCGTCAATTTTTTCCAATTATTTAAACGCGTAGCTATATTTTTTAATTGAAATTATTTTATTGGAGGCATTGTAAGTTGTTTTTGCAGTTTTTAAGCCTTTTACATTGTAAGTATAAACCATTTTTTTAATAACTACATTTTTATCATCCACAACAAGCTCTTCGGTTTTTTTACCAGTATAATTATACTTAATTGTTTTTTTTTGAATTAATTTATTAGCGCCATCATACTCCAACTCTTCTATAACATCATTATTGACATCTAATTTATATTTTATTTTAGAGTTGAGTTTGCCTTCATCGTCATATTTTTCTTCTTCGATCACTTCTCCATTCTTATCAAATACTGTTTTAGAGTCTAAAATTATTTTACCATTCGCGTCAATAGACTCTGTAACGGATTTGATCTGAAAATTTTTTATATCCTTCTTTTTTTGAGAAAAAACGGAAGTAATTAGAAAAACAAGGATCAAAACTAAAACTACTTTTTTCATGATTTTCATTTTTTTTCAAGTT
>JBDSFC010000427.1:0-21083 GCA_039919745.1 Bacteroidia bacterium
CATTTTCGGCCGCTCATCCAATGTTGCATAAAGGGAAATTATATTTCTCGGCAAATCTTGCAGGAGGAAAAGGAAAAACAGATATTTATTATGCGGAGAAAATTGATAATCAGTGGGCGAATATAAAAAATTGCGCTTTTTTAAATACTTCTGAATGCGAATACTTTCCTTATGTTATCAATGATGAAGAAATTTATTTTTCAAGTAACAGGCCGGGAGGTTATGGGAAATTAGATATTTATAAATGTACTACAATTGATTCAACACATTCCATTCAAAACCTTGGCGCCCCTATAAATACAAAATACGACGATTTTGGTGTTTATATTGATAGCCTTCAGGAAGGAGGTTATTTTTCATCCGATAGAAAAAAGAACCAGGATGACATTTATTTCTTTAAACAAACATGGCCTGTTTTTAAAAACTGTAAAGATCCAATTGTTGAAGATTACTGTTATAACTTAACTGAAGAAAGCACTTTGGATTCTGACTCCTTGAAAGGTTATTATTATCAATGGTCGTTTGGCGATGGCACAACCCAAAAAGGATTAACAGTAAGACATTGCTTTCCCGGCCCGGCGAGTTATTTAATTAATTTAAATATTATTGATTCGGTTACCAGGGCTGTTTTTATGAGCCAGGCTTCATTCGATCTGAAAGTAGACTCGATCGTACAATTAAAAATAAATTGTTTAGATACAGTTTTACAAAATAAAAAATTCAATATCAATACTGATTGGACTTATTTACCTGATAATAAAATTAATGGGTATTATTTTGAAGTTGATGGTAAAAGAATGCGAGGTAAATCGCACGACGAGGTATTTGCAGATAAAGGCAGGCATAAAGTATTATTAGGTGTGGCGACATACAATACTAAAACAAAACAAAAAGAATTATTATGTACTACTAAAGATATTATTTGCGTGGATTCTGCAACATGGCTTGCTGTGGAAAAAAGACAGATAGAAAAAATTGCGGAGCAGTTCGCGTTTAAAAAATTTCCGGGAGACTCTGCTTTATTGACAGATATGAATTACGATGAGGAGGCAATGAAATACAATAAAAAAGGAATTAACGGCGCTTTAGCAGCAGCAGAAATTAAAAAAATTGTGGATGAAAAAATTGCTAATAAAAGTAACAGAAGCGATACTGCAAATAATAACCTAGCCGTAAATAGTAAAAATACGGATGCAAATAAGAATAATACAAACGCAACTAATACAATAACAACTACTAATACAACCGAAGGTAATGAACTTGTGAATAATGCTAACTCGCTTGAACCAAAATATTTAAATCCAATTATGGATACGCTCATGAATTTAAAAGAAGAGGAGGATGTAACCTTTAAAGTAAATTTAGGCAAGAGCAAAGACCCTAAAGACACAACACTTTTAAATGCAAAGGGAATTAATGGTATTGTAGAAAAAAAGGTGGGAGATGAATACCAGTATACCTATGGCAATGAAAAAAAATTAAAGGATATTGAAAGATATTATGACAAAACTATTAAAGCCGGCGTAGAAAACGCTGTTGTTGTTGGATATAAAAACGATTCAATAATTGGTTCGCAGGGAAAATATATTAAAAAGGTAGATTTTGACCAGAAAAAAACCAAAGAAGATAGTTTACGCATTGCAAAAAATATTGCTGCAAGAGAAGCGTTGAAGAATTCACTCGAAAGTATGAATGCTATTCAGCTTAGGGCAAAAGCAGATAAATTAAATACTTTAGCGAACGATGCAACTCTTAAATCAACCGATCTTAAAAATGTTGCATCTACAAAAACAGGGCAAGAGCAGGATAGTTTATTGGCAAAGGCAAAAGAGTTGGAAATAAAATCTGAAGATCAAAAATTAGAGGCTTCTGCACTTAATCAAAAAGCAAATAAACTTGATTACGACAATAATAATGCTGAGATCAAAGAATTACTAACTAAATTAAAAAAGGTTAACCCTCCGTTAAGCCCTGAATTTGTTGCTAAAAATGCAGAAATAAGCAATTTGAAATCTGAAATCGAGAAACAAAAAGCAGAAGCAAATGCGATCCCAAATAAATTAGAAAGGATCGTGGCTTTAAATAAGATCGAAGAAAAAGAAGCGGATATTTTATTGAAACAAGATCAATTAATTTCTGAACTAAAAAGTAAAACAGCCGGACAAATTGTCGGCGCAACAAATAAGAACAACACTACAAAAGATCAAAACAATAATGGTTCGGATAAGAATACTAATCAGCAAAATAATTCTGATAAAAACAATGTAGTAAATAATACAAAAAATAATAATACCGATAAAAATAACACTAACACAAAAAACAATACGGGTAATAATACAGATAACAACAGTTCGGTTACCATAAATAATACTGAAGTAAAAAGCAACGCTTCTAATAATACAAATAACAGTGGTTTAGATGAAAATGGTTTTATTGCAACAACCGATATTCAAAAAACCAATTTAGAATTTTTAGAAGATTTTGGTGATATTGAAGTTGAGGATCTCGAATTTAAAGTACAAGTAGGCGTGTACAAAAAAAGAAGCACTTATCATTTTCCAAAATTAAAAGGTTTAGGAAAAGTTAGTAACGAACGCTTGCGCGATGGTAGTACGAGGATGACCATGGGAGGATCATACAGGACTTTGCGCCAAGCGATCAGGCATAACAGTAAAATTATTCGTGCAGGACAAAATGATGCCTTTGTTTCAGTTTATTATAAAGGAAAACGAATTGGGATCGAGAATTTAAAACGTAAAGGGGTTTTAGTAAAAACGCAGGTTGTTACTGATTCTGTGTCACTAACAAAATTGACTATTAATTCATCTAATTTAACTGAATATGCCCAGGTTGAAAAAAACGACGAGCCTGAAGAGATCAAAAAAGAACCAAAAGTAGTAACCAGCGAAACTCCTCTTGTAACTGAGCCATTAAATACAACAACATCTGAAGAGAGCGACGATTTTGTGTTTGTTCCCCGTACAAATATTCAAAAAAAGACCATGTTCTATGCTGAAAAATATGGAAATATTGCTGCTGATGGACTCGAATTTAAAGTTCAGATAGCTATTTTCAAATATAGAAGCAGTTATTCGTTCCCCAAATTAAAAAA
This sequence comes from Bacteroidia bacterium, assembly GCA_039919745.1. GTDB lineage: Bacteria > Bacteroidota > Bacteroidia > B-17B0 > Aurantibacillaceae > Aurantibacillus. The sequence continues at coordinate 3,113 of JBDSFC010000427.1, forward strand.
CCTGGGGAAAATTGAGACGGAAAACGCTGAAGAAGGTGGGACAAGAATGACGATTGGGGGTTCTTTCAAAACATTGAATGAGGCTTTTGAGTTCAATAAAAAGGTAGTAAAAGCGGGACAAACCGACTCTTTTGTAGCAGTTTATTACGAAGGAAAGAGAATTTATATCGAAAATCTTGAGCGAAGAGGCATCTTTTCTACTAATATCAAGGTAGATAAGGCAGACTAAATTCGACAAAAATACCGTCTACAGGGTACGAAGAAATACTAAAAAATGTTTTTTTTATTTAGTTATTTACGTTTCTTTGTTAAACGTAAATCAACAAGCCATTTATGAAAGTATCTTTTAGCATTTTAACACTTCTTTTTGTGTTTAACATTTCATCTTTTGCACAGGTAATGCCTTCGCCGGATGAGAATATTCCATTTTTGGTTACATTTAGCAAGTCTTCTGATAAAACATGGGGAGATGATGATAATGTGCAGGTTTATTTTTTCTCTATTCCACAGGATAATAAAACCCCGTTTTATATCCGCATTTATGATGCAGATAACGGAGGAAAATATGATGAGAACAGAAATGGATTTAATTCAAAAACAAAATTTAGCGTATATGGAGGCAAGGGCGCTCATAGCAACCCTGCTGCAAAAGCCATAGATCCTAAAGGGAATTATAATAGCGGGATTTTATTAAATACAAAAACGTTTGGAGAAGATGCGCAGTACGATGATAAGTGGTATAATTTTGGTCCGATCAATCCAACCGAAGGGGAATTGCAACCGGAAATGGGTTATGTATTTAAACTTGTAGTGGAAGGTACAGATGGAGATGATGGAAATTTATACCGTTTAAGCCTTTCAAGTAATAAAGATGAAAATGTAAAAGTAGAAGGTGGAAATATTTTAACTTACGAATATTGTTTTAGAACTTCTGATAACGCCGGCTCGGTTTCGCACTTATATCCTTTCGTTACAAAAGGTATTATCTCTGTAACTATTGATGTGTTTGATTACGATGATGAAGGGCTTATCCGTATTATCTCTGTTTCTAAAAAAGGAGAAAATACAAAATTAGAAAAAGCGGAAAATCGCGAGATCTCAAAACATACTATTGTTGAAGATGAGATCAATACATCATTGGATGTTCAATTCATTAAGAACAAAGCTTCCAAGAATAATAATATTACAGTCTCCATTACCAATCAGGTCGGCGAATCGCTCGCCTTTTATACAGTACCAATTGGCGGTGTGCCAAAATATAAATACAAGATCAAGGTTTCTAAATAATTAAAGAAATAGTTTATTATTACTGCTAATAAAAATAAAAATTTAGTTTCTTTTTTTACTTCAATAATTATTGGAATAACAGGGCGCAGTTACAAGTTAAAATCACTTACTCAAAAAAGTGTAATTTTCCTTTTTGTTTCTTTCTGTAGTTTCAAAAGTTTTTCACAGGTTTATTCGTTCAAAAATTTTACCGAAGACGATGGACTTTCTCAGTCCTTCATTTATGACATTTGCCAGGATAGTAGGGGTTTTCTTACTGTTGCAACCGGTGATGGACTTTCTTCTTTTGGAGGATACAATTTTAAAGTATTTAAAACCAACAGTGGCCTTGCGGAAATAGGAATTTCTTGTCTATTCAAAGATAGTAAGAATAAAATTTGGCTTGGACATTTTGAAGGAGGTGTTAGTTACGTAATGCCATCTGGTAGAATTGGAAAAATTAATTTTAAAGAGCCCTTAAGCGCTAAGCTTATTCAAATAGTAGAAATAAGTCCTAATAATTATGTTTTCTTAAAAAAGAATTCAGGCATTGTATTATATAATTCTGCGAGCGGCGCTGTAGAGAATATCCAGGACGAAGCCTTTATGGAAACTGCATCTATTTTAATAAGAAAAGAAGAATTACTACTGTTAAAACCCGATGGTGTTTATTCAATTAAAATTAAAAATCTAATCGCTAAAAAATATCAAACAGAACAACTTTTTAAATTAAAAGAAGGTGCAACCATGCAATTTAGTGTTGCCAGGGATAATTTATTGGTTGCGGATAACAGCCTTGGTTTGATAACATACAGAACGGATGATAAATTTTCTGCAGTGGATACCTTTAAATTGGTGCGACCTAATGGATCAGCATATACTAAAATAATCTCTGATAGATTTTCGAATATTTACGTTGCTACAACTGATGATGGTTTCTTCAAAATAAATCCTTCAAATAAACAAATTAAAAATTACACCATTAAAAATGGTCTGACCTCAAATGCTATTCAAACTTTATTTATAGATCGCGAAGATAATTTATGGGTTGGCACCTATGGTTTTGGTTTACAACAATTAAATAATGAAATGTATAGTTATCGTTTCATTAAAGACAATGAAGGCATTAGTTTGCCAATAAACGCTATTACAAGGGTCAATGGTAAAACTGCTGTAGCAACAAACAAAGGTATGGGCTTTATTAATGAAGATAAAGTTGACTTTGTAAATAATCCACTTTTGTTGGGCAAAAAATTTAAAAATTTAATGCTGTATAGGAATAATTTTTATTTTTCAACTTATAGTGGCGAACTTTTTAGAAGTGATACTACTTTTAATAAAATTGTAAAGATCCCATTATTTACAACAAACCAAACCCTGGTTATTAATTCATTAAGCTCTGATGAAAAAAATATTTATGCCTGTACTTCTGCAGGTTTATATGTTATCAATCCTGAAAATTTTCAATACCAGGTATTAAATACCGAAAGCGGTTTAATGCACAATAATGTAAAATTTGTGTTTATTGATTCTAAAAAACATATGTGGGTTTGCTCACAAGGCTCATTAATATATTATGTAGATAATTTAGAGAACGTAAAAATATTTGATAATGTGCCGGGTTTAAAGAATTTTAATATTCAAACGGTTTGTGAGGATAAAAATAAAAACATCTGGATCTCTTCATTGGGCGATGGTGTATTTAAATTTAACGGCCGCAAGTTTGACAATTTTACAATAGCAGATGGATTAAAGTCAGCTTATAGCTACGGTATTGTCGCTGATTACAAAAATGGTTTATGGGTATCGCATGCAAATGCCATTTCATACAAAAATAATAACAAGAAAAATTTTAACAGAATTGGTGGCAATTCAGAATTTTTGCAAAACAGTTTTATTGAAAATGCTGTTTTTTATGATAAGGCCGAGAACGAAATATTTTTTGGAACTACTGAAGGTATTGTTAGGATCAACACATCAAAACAACGCTTTAACGAGGTAGAGCCGATTTTAAATATTTTAAATATTTCCATTAATGGTGATAGGGTAGAGAGTTTAAAAGATACAGTTCTAAAATATAATTCATACGATTTTATATTTGACTTTATTGGTGTTTCATTATCCGATCCTGAAAATGTAAAATACAGGTATAAGCTTAAGCTTGAAGGCGCAGAAGAAAATTGGGAGATCATAACCAGCGAAACAAGAAAATTAAATTTCCCAAAATTAAAGAACGGTGATTACACGTTTATGATCTACGCTGCCAACAATGATGGATTGTGGACATCTGAACCATTACAATATAAATTCAGGATCGATAAACCTTTCTGGCAAAAATGGTGGTTTATTATTACCACAATTTGCAGCGCAGCACTTTTAATATTTATTGGTATTAAATGGCGTACAAAACAATTGATCCAAAATCAAAAAGAACTCGAGCATAAAATTCATCTTCAAACTATTGAGATCAGGAGTGAAAAAGAACATATTTCTAAAATAGCGGAAGAATTAAAAGTGGTGCATGAGGATCTTAGGGATAGTATCAATTATGCGCGGAACATACAAAGCAGTATCATTCCTAAATTAGACGGTGTGTTAGGTCCTGTAGATATTTTCGAGCATTTTCAACCTAAAGATGTAGTGGGTGGCGACTTTTACGGTTATTATTTATTGCCGGATAATAATAAAATTGTTTTTCTTGCAGATTGTACGGGACATGGTGTTCCGGGAGGATTTTTAACGGTAATTGCTAAAGCGCTTTTGGATAAGATCGTTATTGAAATGAAGATCCATAAACCTAAAGATATTATCTATAAATTAAATAGTGAGTTCCGTTTATTTTTTGGAGGAAATTCTACTGATGAAAATGTGCGTTATGAAGGCTTGGTTATTTCTTTATGCCACATTGATTATCAAAATAAATTAGTAGAAATTTGTGTTGCCGGAAATCCATTTTATTATTCTACTACTGACAGTGGGGTTATTAGTTACAAAGGCAGCAGAAGCTCTGTAGGTTACGAAGAAAATATGGGAGATCTAAATGTACTTGAACTTCCTTTGGACAGCGATCTTAGATTATATATGTTCTCTGATGGTTTACAGGATCAGTTTGGCGGCCCAGATGCTAAGCGTTTTTCTTCTAAAAAAGTTGCAGGCGCCTTAAGTAAATCTAAAGCATTATCTGTTAAAGAACAAGGCTATCTTGTTTTAGCAGAATGGGATGTTTGGAAAGCAGCGGCTGAACAAGTAGATGACGTATCGCTGATTATTATGAAATTTGATTAAACAGGAACGCAATGGCTATCATAAACTCAATAGCAAGTTGGCTTATGAAAAAGCGTATGCACCAGATAGAGTTGTTTATCAAATACCCAATTGATGTGCAATCTGAATGGATGACCTCACTCTTAAACAGTGGTGCAAATACTGAGTACGGCAAAGCACACAAATTTTCAGAAATAAGAACCTATAATCAATTCAAAGAACAAATTCCTGTTAACGATTATGAATCTTTAAAACCACTAATTGATCGTACACGTCGTGGTGAACAAAACCTGATCTGGAATTCCGATATCAAATGGTTTGCAAAAAGCAGCGGCACAACAGATAAAAGTAAATTTTTACCTGTAAGCAAAGAAAGTTTAGACGGTTGTCATTATAATGCTGGTCGTGATATGATCACATTACATTGTTATAATAATCCCGAAACACAATTATTTACAGGAAAAAATTTAGCACTTGGCGGAAGTTTTAAAGAAGATGTATTTGGTCAGTATCATTCTTTTCATGGAGATGTAAGCGCCATCATTATTCAAAATTTACCGGTATGGGCCGATTTTTTCAGAGGCCCGGAAGTAAGTATTGCATTAATGGATGAATGGGAAAGTAAACTGGAGAAGATCGCCCTGAGCATGATGAATGAGAATGTGGCCAGTTTAGCGGGTGTACCAAGTTGGATGATGGTTTTATTAAAACGCATTTTAGAAAAGAAAGGCGTTAGATCTATTAATGAAGTATGGCCAAACCTGGAAGTGTACTTTCATGGTGGCGTAAGTTTTGCTCCTTATAAAGAACAATTTGTAAAATTATTTGATAATGATAAAGTAAATTTTTTACAACTCTATAGCGCATCTGAAGGTTTTTTTGGGATCCAGGACCAATTAAGAAGTGATGAGTTATTGTTGATGTTGGATTATGGAATTTTTTACGAATTCATTGAATTAGGCGATTGGTTAAATAATGATCTTAAGCGCGTAATTAATTTAGAAGATGTAAAAGTAGGAGTTGATTATGCTATCATCATTACTACCAATGCCGGTTTGTGGCGTTATCAGTTGGGCGATGTTATCCGTTTCACAAGCACAAATCCATATCGTTTTAAAATTTCAGGAAGAACAAAACAACATATTAATGTGTTTGGGGAAGAGTTGATGGTGCATAACACAGAAAATGCCATTGCTATTGCCTGCGAAAAAACACATGCTTTGGTTAAAGATTATACCGTAGCACCTGTTTTTATGGATAAAAATTCAGGTGCGCATGAATGGTTGATCGAATTTGAGAAGGAACCAAACAATTTTGAGTTCTTTGTTGCGTTATTAGATGAATCGTTAAAAAAGCAGAATAGCGATTACGAAGCCAAACGTTATAATAACTTTGTTTTACATTTTCCGGAAGTAAAAAAAATGCCACCTGACACATTTTATAAATGGTTAAAGGCAAATAATAAATTGGGCGGACAATATAAAGTACCACGCCTAAGCAACGATAGAAAAGTACTGGAAGAAATATTAAAGATCAATGGTTAATAGAAATACATATATAACAATTTTGTTTTTTCTGATAATGTTTTGTGTTTCATTTATAAAACAAGACCAGCCGCAACGACGCGTTATAAAAACCAAATTAAGTTACTTTTCGGTAGATAATATTGGTAATGTATACACCATAAAAGAAGATGAACTAATTAAGTATTTGGTAAGCGGAAAAATGTTTGCGCGGTACAGCAATTTAAAATTGGGAAGCATTTCAACGGTAGATGCAACCAATCCTTTAAAGATCTTATTGTATTACCGCGATTTTCAACAAATTGTTTTTTTAGATAATCAATTAACAACTAACAGCGAACCAATTTCTTTAGAAACATTGGGATATGAGCAAACCGACCTTGTTTGTGCAGGCGCAAATAATAGTTTCTGGATCTATGATAAACAAAATAACGAATTGGTAAGGTTTAACGAAAGTTCAAAAAAAGTAAGTTCAACCGGAAATTTAAAACAAATATTGCAGGCCGATCTTAAGCCAAATTTCATGAAAGAACATAACGGTTATTTGTTCTTAAACTCACCTGAAACCGGAATTTATGTGTTTGATATTTTCGGAACTTTTAGCCGGATAATTTCTTTAAAAAACCTGAAGCAATTTGAAGTAAATGAAGACATTATATATTATCAAAAAGACAGCATTTATTGTAGCTATAATTATAAATTGTTTGACGAAGCCTGTAAGAAACTAAATGGTTATAAAAACAGCATTGAGGCAAAGTATAACAATAATAAGATCTATATTGGTTATAAAGACTCCCTGGTGGTTTATTAAAAAGCATTTAGGCAAATCTCTCTGCTTTAACAACCAGTTATATAATTACTTAAATAATTCTGAATAATTTTTTTAACTTCACCGTTAAGTAAGAAATATGAAAAAATTATTATTCTTTTTTTTGATCATCCTTGGATGCAGATCATTTGCTACTCATAATAGAGCGGGAGAAATACTTTACAAGCGTATTGCACCTTTTTCAACGGGAACCGGTACAAACGCTGTAGCTGTTTACAATTATTCTTTTACAATTATTAAATACACTGATCATGGCTCGGGTGTTGCAGACAGATGTGCTGACACAATTTATTTTGGCGATGGGCAGAAAGGCATTGCTAATAGAATAAATGGCGGAACTGCATTATGTGGAGACTGCTCACAATGCGGCGACATTATAGTTAACAATCCACCATATATTGTAAAAAGAAATATATACACAGTCACACACACTTATTTATCGGCGGGTACTTTTACAGCATATTCCAATGATCCAAATAGAAATGGAGGAATTATAAATATTCCAAATTCAGTTAATGTTCCTTTTTATATTGAATCCCTAATTGTCATTCCCGCTGATATATCACCTAATTCATCACCGATTTTATCAAATGCACCAACAGATCTTGGGAGTTTTTCTACTTGTTATTATCACAACCCCGGCGCTTATGATCCCGATGGCGATAGCCTGTCTTATGAAATAGTTACATGTAATTATGCGCCTGGCCAAGCAATTGCGGGATACACATTTCCATCTCCGGGTTTCGGAATAGATCAGACTAATGGCACAATAAGTTGGTGTACTGCTCAGGCCCAAGGAGAATACAATATTGCTTTTTTAGTTAAAGAATGGCGTAAACCAAATTGTGGCGCGACTTATAACCTTATTGGTTATGTGCGTAGAGAAATGCAGGTTTTAATTGGCTCTTCGCCATCGCAAACCATTTCATTTTCTTCTTCTGTAGATACATGTATTATTGCTGGAACCAATTATTCAAGGTCAATTGCTATCAATTGCAATAATTCAACCAAACTCGAATTGCTTGGTGCAACAGCAAATACAGCCTATCTTCCGCAAGCATCATTAAGCACAACAATTATACCCGGTAATTCAAGTGTTTTATTTAACTGGAATACAAATTGCCAGCATATTAGAAAAGAAACATATCAGTGCGTTATCTCTGCAGACCCTTCGGTGGCTAAAGAGCAAAGAAAATATTTTATTATGAATTTAAAAGTGGTTCTCCCTTCCCCGGTGATAACGAATATAGTTACGTCTACAAATCATGTTATTTTAACCTGGAAAAAAATTGCGAATTGTGGCTCTTTAATAAAAGGATATAATATTTATCGAAAAAACGGAACTAATTCATGGGCTCACTCTCCATGTGAAACAGGGGTTCCCGCTTATAGTGGTTTTAATTTAATTGGATCGAATATTCCTACTGATACAGTATACAATGATGGGCTTTTTAATCCTGTAACAAATGGCTCCTTAGGAAATTATATCGTAACTGCTGTTATGGATGATTGTGCAGAGAGTTTTGCAGATACTATTAAAATAGTTTCATTTATAATCGGTTTAAAAGAAAACAGGTTAATGGATTCTGATATATCAATATTTCCAAATCCGTTTTTAAAAACTTTACAAGTTGATCTACATAATAGTACTTTTGAGAAAGTAGAATCTGTTTTATATTGTGTAGATGGAAAAATAATTTTAACTCAGTTAAACAACAATTGTAATGAGATCTTTACTTTAAAAACTACAGATCTTAAGCCTGGCATCTATTTTTTACATTTAAGAACTGAAAAAGGAACTCTGGTTAAAAAAGTAATAAAAGAGTAATCAAATAAACCGTTATAGGCACCTCTTATTTTGTAAATTAATGTATATTTGAATTTGGTATTTAGTATGCAATTCTCTTCAAAGATTTACACATTTAGCTTGCTCGCAATTTTATTTTTTTCGAATTGCAGCCTGAATAACTTTGAAGTAGAAAAATTTGATCCCCTCACAAATTATAACAATAAAAAAAGCGATTCAACTGATCTTATTTTCACTGATCTCAGCAATTCGGTTTTGTATGGTATAGAAATACCAACCGTTAAACAATTACCAAACGGAAAATTTACATTTGAATTTACTCTAACAAACAACAGTAAGCCGCAACAGTTCTTTTATAAATTGTATTATCAGAACGAAACCTATAAATGGAATAACGGTGATTCGCTTGATCATGAAAATTTTTACGGCAGTTGGGAACAAGCCGAGCTGGAATTTAAACAAACACCTTTAGTAGAATCTACTATTACAGTAAAAGATAGTTTTAAGATCATTGGTAACCCAAGGGATGAAAAATTATATTATGGTGCTGATCCTGAAAGAACCATGATAAGTGATACGATCTTAGCACGGTTTATAAAAAAGATCAATTTAGAAAAAGATTGGGTAGAAGATGTAAAGAAAAAAGCAATAGCTAATAAAGTTTCGGTTGAAGAACAAACATATCTTGAAGCTTTATGGGCAATTGAAAATCATTTTGCAACTGATTCTGCAATTAATAATCGTTTCAAACGTAATCCGCGTATGGGCAATTATAAATTTATGTTGGTGGTGTGTAACGGAGTAGGTCTTGCTAAAATCCCTGACGAAGTAAAAAGTATTTGTAAGAACAATAACGAAAATAATTTTGTAAACCCTTTCACTTATTTTTTGGTGAAGGAAGGAAAAAATCTGGAAGGTACAAAAGTACTCGTATCTAATAAGCAGTTGGCCGTTAGTTCTTATCTTGATCTGGGTGCCGGGCTATATGTAGATAAATTAAAGATCAATAAATCCAATATTAACAGCTCAGCACTAAGTTCAAATTGTAATACTTCAGAAGTGTTACGTCATAAAGCGCAGTTCTCACAATATTTTCATCATATTAATAAAGCTTTCGAATTTGTGAATGTAAAAGAAATAAGGGATGTTATAGCCGAACATTTTACACGCGAGCAATATCAAAACTTAATTTCAGATTATGGTAAAAGCCAAAATTATGTACATACGCATAGTAGTGCTACGGATTGTCCATGCAAAACTGTAAGTTCCGATAGCGCTTCTAATAGTCTTACAATATTTAATCCCGGAAATAAAGCTAATGAATATAAGAAAGAACATGTGGGAATAATTTCACGCGTTGGATTTACTTATGGAAAATGGTGTGCTAAAATTAAATTCCCAAAAATCATTTCAGACGATAATGTTTGGAACGGTGTTACTTCTGCCTTCTGGCTTATTTTCCAAGCAGACGCTAAATGGAATATGCGTCGGATATGTAATGCTGATATTGGATATATTCCAAAACATATTCCTGATAATGAAGAATCTATTAAAGAGTCAAAACAACAGGTTACTTATTCGGAAATTGATTTTGAAATTTTAAAAGAATCAAAATACTGGGTTGGCAGTGCTTATGGGGATAAAAAAGATTTCCCGAAAGAAGATGCGTCAAAAAACAATGACATAACAGTGTGTTGTACGAATTGGGATATGGGTTGCCAGCAACCTAAGTATTTTATTACCGGCGCAAAAAAAGTGAATGTAGAAGGTAAAGAGTATGAATTTTGCAGGTGGAATTATTTCAATAAATTAATTACATCAAAAGTGGCTGTTGCACATAAAGAAGTTTTTAATGATGATTTTTATTACTTTGAAATTGACTGGCAGCCCCAACGCATTATATGGCGGATAGGAAAAGATAAAAAGAATATGCGCGAGATCTGTAGAATGGATGGAAACATGACGGCCATTCCAAATAATCAGATGTTGATGGTAATGTCGCAGGAATTCCATTACCAGGAGTGGTGGCCAACTGCACCTTTTCTGCAAAACTATATTCCTTTCCCGAAAAATGATCTAATCGGAAAATTACTGGAGGTGGAAATTCATTAATGATCTTCAGCAGCATCATATTTTTAGCTTATTTTTTTCCGATAGTATTTATACTTTATTTTTTGTTGCACAATAAATTAAAAAATGCTTTCTTATTATTGGCAAGTATTTTATTTTATATGTGGGGAGCGCCAAAATTTATTTTTGCTATTCTCTTTACCACTTTCCTCGATTTCTTTTTAGTAAAGGCCCTTGATAATTCCGGATCGGATAAAAAAAGAAAATTATTTCTTGTTCTTTCCCTAAGTTTAAATGTCGGCATGCTGTTCTACTTTAAGTATTGCAATTTTTTTATTGATAATGCCAATTCTATTCTATCTGTATTTACAAGTAAACAAATTCATTGGACACGTATCGTATTACCAATTGGTATCTCTTTTTACACCTTTGAAAGTTTAACTTATGTAGTGGATGTATATCGTCGTGTACACAAACCGCTTAAGAATTTTTGGGATTACCAGTTATATATTATTTTGTTTCCAAAATTAATTGCCGGACCAATTATTCGTTACCATGAATTATCTGATCAAATAAGAGGACGCATTGGTAAAGAAACGATAGACAATGTACTTTCAGGGTTTTATCGTTTTATTATTGGTCTTAGTAAAAAAGTAATTATTGCCAACACAATGGCAGCATTTGCCGACCAGGTGTTTGGCGCTAAATTAAACGAATTAAATATGCCTGTTGCCTGGATGGGAATGTTGGCATATACTTTCCAGATCTATTTTGATTTTAGTGGTTATAGCGATATGGCAATTGGTATGGGCAAAATGCTTGGCTTTAAATTTCCTGAAAACTTTGATAACCCATACACCTCATTAAGCATTACAGAATTCTGGCGCAGGTGGCACATGACATTAGGAGCATGGATGAAAAACTATTTGTACATTCCATTAGGTGGTAATAAAGTAGATTCAAAATGGAAATTATTTTTTAATCTCTGGTTGGTTTTCTTATTGTCCGGTTTGTGGCATGGTGCCGCATGGACATTTATTATCTGGGGCATTTATCATGGCCTGTTATTAATTGTTGAACGCTTGTTCTTGTTGAAATTTTATTCCAGGCTTCCAAAAATAATTCCTTTAATAACAACTTTCTTGTTGGTAGCTATTGGTTGGGTGTTTTTCAGATCTGAAAATTTAAAAGACGCTTTATTGTTTATTAAGAAACTTATCTCGTTTAATTTTAATGATACTTACATTTATTTTAATACAGAAGTAATAACCTGTTTTTGTTTGGCTATTTTATTTTCATTCATAACAATTACAGCTATTGGTAAAAAATTGCAGGACAAAATTTATTTTTCAAATTATTCCGGTTTCTGGCATGTTATAGCAACAGTAATGAGCGTTGTGTTTTATTACTATTGTATGGCTGCAATTACTTCAGGTACGTTTAACCCTTTTATTTATTTCAGGTTTTAAATGGTAACTAAACTAAAATATCTGTTAGGAATTCTGATTGCAATAGCAACCTTAATACCAATGTTGCAATCTAAATTTCAGTTTTTTGATGAACAACCATTGGAAGGATTAAGCGTTGAGAACAAACCAGAATTTAAAAAAGAAAATTATTGGGATCTAACTTATCAGGATAGTTATAATAAATACCTCAACGATAATTTTGGTTTCAGGCCATGGTTGGTACGTTTATATAACCAGGTGCAATTCTCTTTTTATAATTCATCTAAAGCCCCTGGCGTAGTTGTTGGTAAAGAAGGAGAGTTATTTATAGAATCTTACATTGACGATTATATTGGTAAAAATTATATTGGCGGTTCAAAGGTTAATCAGCAGGTATCGCAACTTAAAACTTTACAGGATTCTTTAAAAGCAAGAGGCAAAGACCTTGTGGTTGTTTTTGCTCCAGGTAAGGCGTCGTATTATCCTGAATTAATTCCTGATAGATACATGAACAGGAAAAAAGACAGCACTAACTATAAAGCATATAGTAGCGCATTTATAAAAAGCCGCGTTAATTTTATTGACCTTAATAAATGGTTCTTTGAGAACAAAACTAAATTCAAACATAAAGTATATCCTAAGTATGGGACGCACTGGAATCACTACGGTATGTGTTTTGGTTTAGATACCATTGTAAAATATATTGAGAAAAAACGCAATCTCGACCTACCGGAATTTGATTATTCAATCGTAAACTATAATACCGCATTAAAAGGAAACGATTATGATATTGGTGTTTTGATGAACTTATTACATCCATTGGATCCTGATCCTAATCCATACCCTGTTTATAAATACAAAAGCGTAAATAAATCAAAACCCGATGTGTTGGTTGTTGGAGATAGTTATTGGTGGTGCCAAGTTGGCGATGATATGCCAATTCATTTTTTCAGAGAAGATGAGTATTGGTTTTATAATAAGACCCAAATAATACGAAATGAAAAAAGACAGGATGTAAAAAAAATGAATTTAAGCGCATCCCTGGCTCAGCGTGATGTGGTTTTATTAATTGCTACCGAAGCTACTTTTTATATGTTCCCGTATGGATTTGTAGAAAATGCATATAGTCTATATTGTAAAGACAATAATAAGCGTTTAAATGATCTTATTTACGGCATAAAAATGAATAAGAACTGGGCTGAGGGAGTTATTGAAAAAGCCGCAAACAATAACATTTCAGTTGAAGCGCAACTTAGAATGGACGCTGAATATATGTTAAGCGATGAATTGCTTAATCCAAAAGAAACGTTAGACCAAATTATTGCAAAAATTAAAAGCGATCCAAATTGGATGAAAGAAATTAAAAAGAAAGCGCAGCAAAACAACCTTAGTATTGAGAAACAGGTGCACGATGACGCCCAATGGCTGTATGATCAGGACAATAAGTAGATCCTTTTAGGGCTTAACTTTTAAAACACTATTTAACATTTATACCTTCCTTAAAGACCCCCGTTTCGTTATATTTGTGTAACAATAAGGTATTTTTCGCTTATTGTATATAGGTTATGGAAATAAGTAAAAAAAGCATCTCAATATAAATGCAGAACTCAGAGAACATACTTATTCAAAAACTAGACGAATTTATCCGTCGTTACTACAAGAACCAGTTAGTAAAAGGAACTTTATACGCAAGTGGTATTTTATTGTCCGCTTTTTTATCCGTTATTTTTCTTGAATATTTTGGAGAGTTTAATACTGTGGTTAGAGCGGTTTTGTTTTTCAGTTTTTTAGCTTCTACACTTTTTGTACTTTCAAAATACATTGCAATTCCTTTATTGAAATTAAACAAGATAGGTTCTGTAATTTCTTACGATCAGGCCGCTACAATTATTGGAAATCATTTTAGCAACGTGCAGGATAAATTATTGAATGTTCTGCAACTTCAAAATAATAGACTATTAACAGGTTCTGATGAATTGCTAGTGGCAGGTATCAATCAAAAAATAAACGAGCTTAAACCGGTACCTTTTACTACTGCGGTAAATTTTAATGAAAACAAAAAATATTTAAAATACGTTTTACCTCTTCTTTTTTTAACCACTGGTATTTGTATTATCTGGCCGCAAATAATTACTAAAAGCACAACTCGCTTAGTGCATTATCAAACCTATTATGAAAAGGAAATGCCTTTTCAATTTAATATTCAAAATAAAAATTTACAGGCATTACAAACTCAGGATTATGACCTTGAAGTAAAAGTAACCGGCAATCAATTACCAAACGAAGTATTTATAAATGTAAATGGTATCGAATATAAATTAGAGAAAGAGAACAATACATTATTTAAATATACTTTTTCAAACCTACAGGCAAATACAACTTTTCAATTGGGCGCTGCCGGTTTTATGTCTAAAGAATATGAGTTAAAGGTGTTGCCAAAACCAACGCTCATGCAGTTTAATTTGCAATTAACCTATCCTGCTTATCTGAATAAACCAAATGAGAGTATAGCCAATACCGGCGATCTTCAGATCCCGCAAGGCACAAAAGTTAACTGGGTATTCAATACAAAAAATACAGATGAATTAAGAATTCGTTTTTTAGATAGCCTTGCTTCGCCGCAAAGAAATAATGAGAATCAGTTTCAATTTTCACGAAAATTTATTCAAAGTAATAATTACACCATTAAAGCTATCAATCAATTTGTTTTAACCTCTTCTGATTCGGTTAATTATAGCATCAATGTGGTACCCGATCAATATCCAATTATTGATGTGAACGAAAAGTTGGATTCTTTAAATCCCAAGAACGTTTATTTTAGCGGGCAAATTAAAGACGATTATGGCTTTAGCCGTTTAAACTTTCATTATAAAAGATCCGGAACAGATACTACCGGAAAAGCATTTGAAACCAATGGGTCATATCCAATTAATTTAACCAAAGGACAAATTACCCAACCCTATTTTTATTTTTTAGATGCCGCGCAATTTAATTTACAGCCCGGCGATAAGATCGAATACTATTTTGAAGTTTCGGATAATGACGGCGTAAATGGCGCCAAATCTGCAAAAACACAGTTAATGGTTTTTAAAGCACCAAGCAAGGATGAAATAAACGAGAGTACTGAAAAAAATAATACCGAGATAAAACAAGATCTTGAAGAGAGTATTAAAAAAGCAAAACAACTTCAAAAAGAAGTAAATGAATTGTCTAAAAAAATAAATGACAAAAAACAATTAGGCTACGAAGAAAAAAAGAAACTGGAAGATGTTCTTAAAAAACAACAGGAACTTCAAAATAAGATCGAAGAATTAAAACAGGAAAATCAACTTAACAACAAACAACAAAATGAGTTTTCGCAAACGGACGAATCCATTATGGAAAAACAAAAACAATTAGAACAATTGTTTGAGAACGTCATGACACCTGAAATGAAAAAGCTGTTTGATGAATTAAATAAAATGTTGGATAAACTGGACAAGAATGAAGTACAACAAAAATTAGAGGAGCTAAAGTTATCAAATAAAGACATTGAAAAAGAACTGGACCGTAACCTCGAAGCCTTTAAACAACTGGAAGTAGAGAAAAAGATGCAGGACGCTATTGAAAAGCTGGATGAGCTTAAAAAGAAAGAGGATGATCTGAATAAAGAGACTGACAACAAGAAAGACGATAAGGGCCAGGACAAAAAAGACGACAAGAATCCTGATAATAAAGACAATAAAAAAGACGATAATAAAAAACCAGACGCAAAAGAATTAGAAAAAAAGCAAGAAGAGATAGCTAAACAATTTGAAGAGCTTAAGAAAGATCTGAAAGAACTGGAACAAAAAAATAAAGAACTTGAGGAGCCAAATGCCTTGCCAAAAAATGAGGAAAAGCAAAATGAGATCAGCAAGGAAATGAAGAACAGTTCTGACAATTTAAATAAGAACAATAAAAAAGATGCCGCTAAATCTCAAAAATCTGCCAGTGAAAAAATGCAGGAAATGATGGATGAAATGGAGCAGTCAATGGAATCAAACGAATCAAAACAAGCTGAAGAAAATGCAGAAGCACTACGCCAGATCCTGGAAAATTTAGTGAACCTTTCCTTCGCGCAGGAAGAGTTGATCAAAAAATTGCCAAAAACACGCATTGATAATCCACAATATGTTGATATTCCAAAACAGCAAAATAAATTAAAAGACGATAGTAAAATTATTGAAGATAGTTTATTGGCTTTAAGTAAACGCGCGCCGCAAATAAGTGCAATAGTTAATCGTGAGATCAGCGCCATCAATTTAAATATGAATAAAACGGTGCAGGCACTTGCAGATAGAAATACTGGTGATGGAACCATGCGCATGCAAACCACTATGACCTCTGTGAATAATTTAGCCCTTTTATTAAACGAATCGTTAGAGCAAATGCAAAAGCAAATGAAGGCTCAGCAACAACAAAAAGGCAGTAGTGGTAAATGTAAAAAACCGGGTTCGGGCAAAGGTTCAAAACCATCTGATAAGCCAAGCATGCAAAGCATGAAAAAAATGCAGGAGCAATTGAATGAACAAATGAAGGCAATGAAAGAAGCTATGGAAAAAGGCCAAAAACCGGGAGAAAAGCCAGGTGACAAAAAAGGTCAAAAAGGAGGTACTGGCCAAAGCGGTAATAATGGGATGATGATGCCAGGAAATAGCGAACAATTGGCAAAAATGGCCGCTCAGCAGGAAGCTTTAAGGCGTCAGATGCAGGGAATGATGGATAAATTGAAAAATAAGGGTAAAAACCCGGGTGGGGATATTGCCGATATGATGGAACAAACAGAAAAAGACCTTGTAAATAAGCATCTTACGAACGAGACCATGAAACGCCAACAGGATATTTTGAGCAAACTACTTGAAAGTGAGAAAGCTGAGAGAGAAAGGGAGCAGGATGAGCAGCGAAAAAGTAATGAAGCAAAAAATCAAATTTTAAGCAACCCTAATCAATTTTTAGAGTATAAAAGAATGAAAGAAAAAGAAATGGAGTTGTTAAATACTGTTCCTCCTAGTTTAACACCCTATTATAAAGAAAAAGTAAATAATTATTTTAACAGTGTAAATAAGTGATGATTCCAGCGAGGAACGAGACCTTAAAAATAAATTCGAAACCAGAGCATTTACGATTAGTAGAGCGTTTGATTGAAGATGTGTGCCAGCTATTTAATGTGCAGGAAGATGCCTATGGAAATATATTGATAGCTGTTACCGAAGCTGTTAATAATGCCATTTACCATGGCAATAAAAACAATCCCGATAAATTTGTAAATATTGGTTTTCAGAATTCTGAGAAACAATTGATATTTTCTATTACTGATGAAGGACAAGGTTTTGACCATGTTGGCCTGCCTGATCCTACCGATCCAAAAAATATTGATAAGCCAAGTGGTCGTGGTGTTTTTTTAATGAAAAACCTGGCCGATTCTATCCAGTTCGAACAAAACGGTAAAACCGTTAGACTGGCTTTTAATAATTAAATTTCAAAATTTTCCAGGCAATTTTTTTAAAGTAGATGCGTTTTATTTTAAAAATTCCGCTATTACAGAAACAAGTATTGCATATTTAGCTTTTGTTTTTTTTCAATTCCCGCTTATTTTTTTTAGTCAAACTGACTCTATAAAAATTACCGGAGAACAAAAGTTTTATTTCTCTGATGTTTATTTTTCATCTGGACCTTATTTGAATATTATGCATGGTATTAACGATGATAACTTGCGAAGCATAGGAAACCAGTCTTCTTTTTT
>JBDSFC010000447.1:0-5289 GCA_039919745.1 Bacteroidia bacterium
ACACTTCATCCGTATTAATTACTTCTGATGTTATTTTAAATTCAAAAGAATTATCAAAACGTAATTTTTCAATATCGAGATAAGCCTTTAATATTTCTATTTCATCTTTTAATGATATTGTATCGGACTCACTGCTTTCTAAAAGTTTACGTAATAGCTTCGAAAATTCTATCAGGTAGGTATACGATTTAGCTTTATCATCCTCTAATATAAATCGCTGTAATGTATTTAAAGAGTTGAAAATAAAATGTGGATTCATCTGCGTTCTTATAGCCCTGGTTTCAAGTTCTATCAATCTTACATTTAATACATTTTTCTCTTTTTCTATTTTAACACCTTTTGCAATACGCCATTTTATCCACCATCCTAACAGAAAAATTAATATTATCAATAAAATTCCTCCAAGCGCTAACCTAAGAGCGATGTTTTTTTTATTTGGGTTTGGGGCATTGTATAACTTAAGAACTTCTGACTGAGATAAAACTCTGTTATAGATTTCTATATCATCAATTACTCCCGCAAATGAACGATTATTCCTTAATTCGTTATGTACGCCAACGACAACAGAATCCCCATCAAGAAAACGTGTTTCAAAATTTTTAGAAGCTCTCGCTTCCAAGACACCATTTATATATAAAGCTGAATGATCTTTATCATATACTAAAACTACATGATACCAAAAATGCAAGTACGTTTTATTTACAGGGTAAAGGGAAGTCTGCTCAACATCAGAATTTGTATTGGAAGCTCCTATTTTTTTTAAATTAAAATCGTATGAAATCTGATAAGCCTCGTTAAAATCTGCATTTTTATGGGCCCTTGTATAAATAAAACCATTACATGCTATACCATGACCTCTATACACGGCTCTATCCAAATTTACCCAAAGTGATATAGAACCATGTTTTGGTTTTAAAACAGAGTCTGTTCCGAGATTAAGGTATGAATCGTTATTACCAAGAAAAAAAAAGGCAGATCCTGTATTACCAAACCTATCTTCTATTGGTTTAAGATTGTAAGTTTTCCCATCATTATTACCCACTTCATCTTTAGCAGTACCGTCATTAAAAGAATATTTTGCTACTAAACCGTCTATCTGGCTAAAAGAAAAACCTGGTAACACAACAATTAGTGCAAAACCAATCTTCTTTATAAATAAACTAAATTTAAGCCCCATCTTATATTAGTTATATTATTTACCTCTAATTTAAAGAATGACAATTGCGGACAACAGAGTATATATTGCTTATACAATTAAATAGGTTAAATAGTTTGAAAAAAAAGCAATTATTTTATAGAAATTTTTCGATTGCCTTTGGCAAATGCTCAAACTCTAATTGTTGAATTTTTTTTGCCAATGATTCTGCTGTTTCATTTTCATCAATAATACATTTTGCCTGAAGAATGATCTCTCCTTTATCATATTCTTCGTTTGCGAAATGAATAGTAATACCGCTTTCTTTATCTTTATTGGCGATCACGGCTTTGTGTACATGCATACCGTACATACCTTTACCACCATAATTTGGCAATAATGCAGGGTGCAGATTAATGATCTTATTTGGAAATGCTTTTACAAATGCTTCAGGGATCTTAATTAAAAACCCGGCTAAAATGATCAGATCGATTTTTTCGACCTTTAAAAACTCAATGAATTTGTCTGTATAATTTTCTAACGCCTCTTTGCTAATGATCTGTACATTTTTTTTATGCTTTTCAGCACGTGCAACAATGCCGGCTGTATCTTTATTGGTAACTACCAGTTTTATTTTTATGCGCGGGTCATTGGCAAAGTAATTAAATAAATTCTCAGCATTAGTACCTTCTCCACTTGCAAATATGGCTGCGTTTATCATTTCGCCAAAAATAGTTATTAATTAGAAACTATTGAAGAATTTACTAATTTTGCTAACGATGTTATTGAACTACATTCATTGGGATCCTGCTCCAGAGATCTTTACAATTCCCGGCATTGATTGGCCTGTACGCTGGTACGGACTCATGTGGGCAATGGCTTTTATTGCGAGTCATTTTTTTATGAACCGCATCTTTAAGGCCGAAAAACGCTCTGACAAGGCTTTAGATTCATTAACGCTGTACATTATTTTAGGAACCGTATTGGGCGCACGATTAGGACATTGTTTGTTTTACGGTCCCTGGTTTGATGAAACGCTTTCCAACGGAATGGTTATTGAAGGCTATCTGTCGCATCCTTTAAATATGCTAAAAGTTTACGAAGGTGGTTTAGCAAGTCATGGTGGAGCTATTGGTATTTTAGTTGCTATGGCCTTGTATTGCAGAAAACATAAAGAAAGTTGGCTTTGGTTATTTGACAGGTTGGTAGTAGTTGTGCCATTAGCATCAATGTGTATTCGTTTAGGAAATTTGATCAATAGCGAAATAGTAGGAAAAATAACCAATGTACCTTGGGCATTTATTTTTACCAATAATGATGATGATAAATATAATTTACTAAAATTCGGAACAGCTGTACCACCGCGTCATCCGGCACAATTATACGAAGCTGTTTTTTGCCTGTTCTTATTTATTTTAATGTACTGGCTTTGGAAAAACAAACGCGACAAAGTAGGCCCGGGTTTTATGTTTGGAATAATGTGCGTTTTACTTTTTACCGAACGTTTTTTTGATGAGTTCTTAAAGGAGAACCAGGCTGAATTTGAAAACGGACATGTTTTAAACCAGGGGCAACTATTAAGTATTCCATTTATTTTAATTGGCGCATTTATGATCTGGCGCTCATTTAAATTAACACCTGGAGCATATAGCAAAGAAGTTCTGCCGGAAGAAGAAAAATAATTTTCCATTTAATTCTAATTATTGCTTGTGATTTTTTTAGCGAAAGATCGTACGCAATGTTTTTAAAGCGACTTCGTTATTATACAAAATCCCATAAAATTTAAAACAAAATGAAGAACTTACTTTATTGTACGCTGATATTTGCTATTGTATTAACGCAAGCCTGCAAAAAGAAAAAAGAAGCGGAACCCGAACCTGAAGTGGTTCAACCACCAACAACACCAGTAGCAGAACCTCTTAGTTCTGCCGTGTATGCAAAATAAAAATTGGTAATTATTGGATCTATCAGCAAATTAATGTAGATGCCCTGGGCAACGAAACGCCAACAACAACTTACGACAGTTGCTATATTGCTGGTGATACATTAATTCGCGGCTCGAATTTTTTTAGGCTCAAGAATTTTTCACCTTTATTTTCCTACCAGGAGTTTTTGCGTGATTCATCTAATCATATTATTAATTCTCATGGAGAAGTAATTTTTTCCGCAAATGATTTTACAACAATTTTTGCTACAGGATTTACTCTCGACCCTCAACCTACTGGTGATACTATTTATAAGGCAATTAGTAAAATGACAGATAAAGATCTGGCTATAACCGTGGCGGCAGGAACTTTTACCACATCTAATTTTCAAAAAAAGCATAGCATTCATCCTAATTGGGCACAGGGTGTTCCTTTAAGATATATAAATACACGCTTTGCTAAAAATGTAGGAATGATCACGCAAACGCAGGCTATCTTTTTATCGATTACCTCAACAGTAGAAAGAAAATTAGTAAGATATCATTTGAACTAAGCATAGGCTCAGTTCAAATTTTTTACATGCGAATAGTTTGTTTTCTATCCGGACCAACAGATACAATGGAGATCTTTGTATCAACAGCCTTCTCAATAAATTTTACGTAATCTAATAATTCTTTAGGAAGATCTTTTTTGTTTTCCATTGCTGTAAGATCTTTGTTCCAACCTTTTACTGTAGTTGTAATTGGTTTTAAATAATTAGGATCAATGTTATATGGAAGATAATCAATTACCTGTCCGTTAAAATTATAATGCGTACAAATTTCAATATTCTCAAACTCGCTTAAGATATCGGCTTTCATCATCATTAATTCTGTAACACCGTTTATCATTACTGCATATTTTAATGCAGGAATATCTAACCAGCCGGTACGACGTGGACGACCCGTTGTAGCACCAAATTCTCTTCCAATTGTACGGATCTTTTCACCTACTTCATTATCTAATTCTGTTGGAAAAGGCCCGCTACCAACACGTGTACAATAGGCTTTAAAAATTCCTATTACGTTGCCAATTTTATTTGGTGCAATTCCTAAACCATTACAGGCGCCTGCGCAAATAGTATTGCTACTGGTAACAAATGGGTAAGAACCAAAATCAATATCTAATAAACTGCCTTGAGCGCCTTCGGCCAAAACACGTTTACCTGAAACCATAGCAGTATTTAAATAATGTTCGGTTTCAACAAATTGTAACTCTTTTAATGATTCGATCGCATCAAACCATGTTGGCTCAAGCTCTGCAAGATTATATTCAAAATTATAAAACGATAATAGTTGTTTATGTTTTTCTACAAGTGTATCGTATTTTTCTTTGAACTCATTCGTTTCAATATCGCCAATACGTAAACCATTTCTTCCGGTCTTATCCATGTAGGTTGGACCAATACCTTTTAAAGTAGAACCTATTTTATTTTTGCCTTTGGCTGCTTCGCTGGCCGCATCAATTAAACGGTGAGTCGGTAAAATTAAATGAGCACGTTTGCTGATCAATAATTTTGCTTTTACATCAACACCTAATTTTGATAAAGCATCAATCTCTTTTTTAAAGATAACAGGATCGATAACAACACCATTTCCTACAATATTAATTGCTGTTGGATGAAAGATCCCACTTGGAATGGTATGTAAAACGTGCTTTATGCCATTGAACTCTAAAGTATGTCCCGCATTTGGCCCACCCTGGAAACGGGCAATAATATCATAATCAGGAGTTAATACATCAACAATTTTTCCTTTTCCTTCGTCACCCCATTGCAATCCTAAAAGTACATCAGCTTTCATAGTAGTTTATTAAAGGGCAAATTTAAATTAAAAGCAAAAGTGATTACCTCTTTTTAATAACTTTTTAAAAGTATAAAAATTGTGATAACTACTTAGAACAGAGAGTTTTTGGGGGCAGGATCGTTATTCATATGAGGCGGAGCAACTTTAACACCACAGATCTGCCAAAGTTGTTTACTGAAATAACCAACAAGTTGCGGCATACTTACCTGGTGCGGTGTATGCACAAAAAAATAAAGTGTTTCCAATCCATTATCAAACCAATGTTTAAACCGTATCATCCATTCATCTATTCTTTGCCTGTCAGTAAAATGATCGTCATTGGCGTTAAAACGGATAAAAGCTGTTTTATTGGTTAAGCGCATGTGTAATACGTCTCTTCGTCCGG
>JBDSFC010000485.1:0-7092 GCA_039919745.1 Bacteroidia bacterium
CCGGCAGCGCTGATCGCCAAGCAGCCAGATCTCGCTCCAGCTGGCACCATTAGATAAATTAGTGCCATTATCCTGATGGCCGGTCACAATTCTTGCGGGGTTATTGGTTGATTGGCCCATTTTATAGATCTGTGCAATATTCATGTTGCCATTTATGGTAGTCCAGGTTGCACCATTATTGGTAGTTCTGGCAATGCCACCATCTGTACCCAAATAACAGGTTGTGCCCGATGTGTAAAGAACACAATGAAGATCTGCATGTACATAAGGTTTACCACCACCACCATACCAATGTGTGTTTAACACCCAGGTTGAACCGCCGGTTGTAGATTTCCAGCTATTTACACCACCCACTGTTATTTCGTTGGCGTTAGTTGGTGACGCGTCAATTGAAAGGTCGTACCAGGCCTGGCCGCCGGCATCTGTGCCATTTACGCTCCATCCCATTACATTTGGGGTTGAGCTCATTAATGTCCATGAAGAACCTGTATTTGTTGAGCGGTAAACCCCGCCAAAACCATTGCTGGTGGAGCCCACCATGATATATACATAATTATTATTAGCAGGGGTTACCGCCAATGATAAACGCGTGCTTGATAATGAACTGGCCGAAATAGTAATGCTTGAAAATGAAGCGCCGCCATTGGTAGAGCGGGCAAAACCTCCATTTGTAGCAAGATAAACGGTAGTTGTATCGCCTGGACGATATTCTGCATCCACATAACCTCCAGTGGCCACTAGGCTCCAGGTGTTTCCCGCATCAAGTGAGCGAAATGCCCCTGCATTAGAGGCCACAATAAGTGTATTTGGATTTAATGGATTAATTAGTAAACGGTAAATTCGACGAAGTTGCGAGGTTTGCCATTGTAAACCGGTTGGCCCCCAGGTTAAACCGCCGTCACCGGAACGCATAACCCCGGTAGAATGTGTATCACCAGCATCTTTATCGCCGGTTGCAACATACATAATGTTTGTATTAAGTGGGTTAACTGCCACATCAGAAATTCCGCAGGAAACAAATTGATCTGTAGGTGTTATATAGGTTACACCGCCGTCATTACTGATCCAGAGGCCACCGGCTGCAGTACCAACATATATTGTGTTTGGATCTCCCGGTTTTAATTGGATACATTGTACCCTACCCGCATCACCATTAGTGGGCGAACCAAAAGGCCCCAATGGCGCCCAGTTTGCGGTTGTTGCGCTAATTGCAGCACTGCTGTTTAGTTTAAGCTCAGCATTTTCATTCAGATCTTTTTGATATTGTTCAAAAGCATATCCACGAGAAGAAAATTTCATATCTCCTGTAGGATAAACACGTGGCCCTACAAACCATTGCCATCTCCTGAAAGCCTTGTAACCTTTCCCTCTTTCGTAAGATTTATCTTTCCAATAATTCTCAAACTCTTTAACGATATCAAAATAATTCGCATTTGGATCACGCATCATTTCAGTCCATTTTTGGGCGTAGGAACTATTAAAAAATAATGTAAGAGTAAAAAGAAAGATAAATTTTTTCATTTTTAATTTTGTTTTTATTTCGAAAATAAATGAGTTAATAAAGTTAAGCTATTAAAATTAAAAATGCGCAGCCTTTAATATTGATATACTACCGTTTGTCTAAGAAATCCTAAAATAAGTACCAAAATTGCGTATTTTACTTATTTAAAGAAGTTAAATACCTGTTTATTTTGCTTTTCACCCAATATTTAATACCTTTGTGGTCAAGAATTTAAAACATGACACCAACATTCATTTTAGGTATTTTAGGGGGCTTAGGTGCTCCAGAGATCATTATCATTTTAGTAATTGTTTTATTAATGTTCGGCGGTAAAAAAATTCCGGAATTAATGAAAGGTCTTGGAAGAGGTATAAAAGATTTTAAAGATGCCAGCAAAGGCACAGATAGCTCTTCAGAAATAGAGAAAAAATAATTTTTTTATTTGTAGATTTAAAGCGTTATTCAACAAAGAATAACGCTTTTGTTGTTTTTAAAAACCTATTCACGTGTATTCATTTTCCAATATAAATACCCTTCATGCAGATCTTAAGGCTGGCAAAACAACCTGCGTAGCCCTGGTAGAACAAGCCATTGCAGCCATTTCAGAAAAAAAACAATTAAATGCTTTTTTAGAAGTATTTGAAGCATCTGCAAAAGAGCTTGCAAAAAAAACAGACGAGAAAATAAAATACGGAACAGCCGGAAGGCTTGCCGGTGTTATTATTGGATTGAAAGATAACATTTGTTATAAAGGTCATAAAGTTTCGGCTTCATCAAAAATATTAGAAGGATTTGAATCGCTTTACTCTGCAACTGTTGTAGAAAAACTATTAGCTGAAGATGCTATTATTATTGGACGTTTAAATTGCGATGAGTTTGCAATGGGAAGCAGTAACGAAAATTCTGCTTTTGGGAATGTATTAAATCCATTGAACGAAAAATTTGTTCCGGGTGGTTCTTCGGGCGGCTCTGCTGTTGCTGTTGCGGCAAATTTATGCCATGTTACTTTGGGTTCTGATACCGGCGGATCTATCCGTCAACCGGCTTCATTTACAGGTACTGTGGGCTTTAAACCAACTTACGGACGTGTGTCGCGCTACGGCCTAATTGCTTATGCTTCATCATTCGATCAAATTGGGCCTATCACAAAAACAGTAGATGATTGCGCCATTATTTTAGAAATAATTGCCGGTCTTGATAAGAATGATAATACTTCTTCTTCTAAAAAAGTAGAAAATTATAGCAAAGAAATTCTCACTGATAAAAAATATAAAATTGCTTATTTAAAAGAATGCGTTGAGGCTGAAGGCCTTGATCCTGAAGTAAAAGCGGCTGTTTTAAAACAAATGGAATGGTTAAAAAGCCAGGGCCATACTGTTGAAGCGGTAAGTTTTCCTTATTTAGAATATCTTGTTCCAACCTATTATGTTCTAACAACTGCTGAAGCTTCGTCTAACCTTTCGCGGTTTGACGGAATGCATTTTGGTTTCCGTAGTAAAAACGCAACCGACCTTGAAAGCACTTATAAAAAATCGCGCTCTGAAGGTTTTGGCAAAGAGGTAAAACGTCGTATCATGCTTGGTACTTTTGTGTTAAGCGCTGGTTATTACGATGCTTATTATAGTAAAGGCCAAAAAGTACGTCGCGTTATTTACGAAAAAACAAACGAGATTTTAAAGGGTTTTGATTTTATTTTAACGCCTTCCACACCTGGCACTGCTTTTGAATTTGGAAAGAACAGCGCTGATCCTATTAAAATGTACCTGGAAGATATTTTTACCGTACAAGCTAATATTGCCGGAGTACCCGCCATATCAGTGCCTTGTGGCATACACAGCAATGGGTTGCCCATGGGCTTACAGCTTATGGCAGGTTATTTTGAAGATGCAAAATTGCTGAATTTAGCTTCGAAAATTCCCAACAATTAATACAGTTATTTTTTAATGATGTTAATGCCGTTCCAGGTAATACCATCGTCATTATGTACCTGGCCTTTCATTTCTTTATTCGCATTAAAACGTTTTGCCGCAGGAATTGGTGACGTGTTATCGATCTTAAATTTATTTACAGTGTAAATTCCTTCAATTAAAAAGTCAGAGTGTTCGTCGGGTGAAAACAAATGTCTATTGCTGATATTAATGGTAAGGTTGTATTGAATATTCTTGGGATACCAGCGGCGTTGTATTTGCTGATATTCGATAACACTGTGAAAGGTTGGATTCTCGATACCAAAACCATACAAAAATAAGATCGGGCGGATAACAATTGGTATAATAAAATCTCCGTTATTTTCTACTTTAACAATAGCATAACTTGCCACGTCAATATAAATCCTTCCACTGGATCTTACATGTTCTACCTTGCCTTTGCTTTTAAAATCAATAACCATCAGCTCACTATTATTAAAACTGGTTGCTTTTGCAAAAGTGTATTTGTAATTTTTAAAACTGGCTGTATCTAAAAAATCGTTAGAGTTATCGGTAATATTACCCATGCTTAAAATGGCTGATGGACCACCCATTCCGCCTGCCAAATCCAAAGCAAGATTGTCTTGTTTTTTTGGTTTCTCTTCTGTCTTAATTCCTTTTTTCTTATTTTTTTCGTTTTGCTTTGTAATTTTTTTCTGTTCTTTTTCTTCAGCTTCTTTTCTTTCTTTAGCCATAAATTCAATCTCATGAATATCTTCTTCCTGCCTGAACAATAATAATTGATTTTGATTTTTTACGGTATCCAAATAATTAGGACAATAGGTTTTAAAAATACCTTCGTTGCATTTTATAAAATTTTTATTTTCTAATATTTTCTCGCGATAATACGCTTCTGTTTGAAAAGGTTCGTTTGGATAATTATTTTTAGCGCAAAGCATTGCCAGTTTAATATAAAATTCGGGCGGTTGCGGTTTTACAATAATTTCAGTAAGGGTTATATTTGTTTGGTTCAGGCGTACATTTAAAGGGGATGTTACCTTTTTAAGGCTAAATGCCTGGCTCCGGTAACCAAAATAACTTATTACAAGACTATCGTCTGTTAAATTTGCAGGTACACGAAGATCGAAATAGCCAGATTCGTTGGTAATAATACCGATCATTTGTTTTTTTAAAGAAACAGTGGCAAAAGATAAAGGCTCATTATTTATAGCATCTACAACGCTTCCTGAAATGATAATGTCGCTTTGTGCTATAATAGAAGCGTTTACAAAAAACAAAAGCAATAAACCGGTAAAACGACCTCTTATCTTCATCTAAATTCTTTTAATTGTGTTTTAAAAATAGAAATTATTTTGTTTGACTCTTGATTTATCGTTGTAAGCTCTTTTTATTGATGATTAACGGTAATTTGAGTGGATTAGAGCACTTCTGGAAATTTGATCAAAAAATTATCAAAAGATTAGTATTGTGTACTTAAATCTTTTAAATTTACCTTGAAATTTTAAAAACTCAATCTTATGAAAGTATCCGTTATTGGTGCAGGAAATGTTGGAGCAACATGTGCTGAATACATTGCACTTAATCGCATTGCAAGCGAAGTAGTTATTTTAGATATTAAAGAAAATTTTGCTGAAGGCAAAGCGTTGGATCTTATGCAAACCGCTACTCTTAACGGTTTTAATACACGTATTACCGGCAGCACAAATGATTATTCAAAAACTGCAGGAAGTAAAGTAGTAGTTATAACAAGTGGTATTCCACGTAAACCGGGTATGACCCGCGAAGAATTAATTGGTATTAACGCCGGTATCGTAAAAACAGTAACTGAAAATGTTTTAAAACAGTCTCCTGAAGCTGTGATCATTGTGGTAAGTAACCCAATGGATACAATGACATACTTAGCTTTAAAAGAAAGCAAAATTCCTAAGAACAGAATTATTGGAATGGGTGGTATCTTAGATAGCGCACGTTTTAAAACATATTTATCTTTAGCATTAAACGCGCCTGCAAGTGATATTAGCGGTGTTGTTGTTGGCGGCCATGGTGATACTACGATGATCCCTTTAACACGTTTAGCTTCTTACACAGGTGTTCCTGTATCTCAATTTTTAGATGCTGAAGCTTTGAAAAAAGTGGCTGCTGATACAATGGTTGGTGGTGCTACATTAACAGGCATGCTTGGCACAAGCGCCTGGTATGCTCCGGGAGCTGCTGTTGCTGCTTTAGTTGCAAGTATTATTTACGATCAGAAAAAATTATTCCCTTGCTGTGTTGCTTTAGATGGCGAATACGGACAAAAAGATATTTGTCTTGGTGTACCTGTTATTATTGGCAAGAACGGTTGGGAAAAAATTGTTGATTACAAATTAAATGCAGAAGAACAAGCTGCCTTTAACAAAAGTGCAGATGCGGTTAGAGCCATGAACCAGGTTTTAGCGGATATGAAAACTGCTTAATAAAAAATTGATTTTTATAAAAAACCGTTTCATTAAGTTGGAACGGTTTTTTTATTGCTTATTTTTACGTGATTAAAATGAAAAAAGCGCTCGCGTTATTATTTGTAACACTTTCTTTTCTTTCGTTTGGGCAATACGACCAAATGGCGCGCAACGCTTTTATCTCAAGTAATATTGATCCTGCTTTTGATTATTGGAATATCTCTAAACCAAATTTAACTTTTCATTCTTCTTTTAAACCTTATTTAAGCAGTACGTTTAATAACGCAACTGATTCTGCTGTACCGTTTAAATTTTATGCGTTTAAAAATTTCTTTTTAAGTAAAACCTTAAATGAAAAGCCGGAAAAAAGAAATTGGTACAATGTACAGATCCACCCCATCCTTGATGAAGAAGTTGGTTATGATGGCCTGGCTAAAAGAGTTTTAAATGATCTTGTTGGTGGCACGCATTTAAAAATAAACATCAATAACGATTTTACTTTTGCCGGAACAATTATTGGTGGCAAAAGCATGCTCCCATTTTTTATGGACACCATCCTCTCCAACCAAAAAATTTTTCCAACATACGGGCAAGCGTATGGTAATAATAAAAACGGTTATTCTTTTATGGATTATACCGGCTATGTTTCTTATTCTCCTAACAACAATAAAGTTTTTAATTTTCAACTGGGGCGTGACAAACATTTTATTGGTGATGGTTATAGAAGTTTATTGTTAAGTGATAACGCGCCGGCGTATCCTTATTTCAGGATAAACACAAACATCTGGCGCTTGCAATATAATGTCTGGTATGCCTTGATGTATGATGTAACAAACGCGAATGGTTTTCAAAAAAATTACCAGAATAAATTTGGTGCATTTCATTACTTAAGTTACAACGTTACAAAAGATTTTAATGTTGGTTTGTTTGAGAATATTATTTTCAGAGGTTCTGATACAAATCAAACACGTGGTTTTGAGGTTAATTATTTAAATCCAATTATATTTTTTAGGCCTCAGGAATATTCTGTTGGTTCGCCCGATAATGCATTCATTGGATTAAATGTGAACTACAAATTATTTAATCGTTTCAAACTCTATGGTCAATTAGGACTAGATGAATTCTTTTTAAAAGAGATTCGTGCACGCCGTGGTTGGTGGGCAAACAAACAAGCCTGGCAACTAGGCTTTAAATACATAAACGCCTTTAATGTAAAAGGTTTAAG
>JBDSFC010000045.1:0-3125 GCA_039919745.1 Bacteroidia bacterium
GTCGAAGCTACATCTCCACCAACGTACCAATCTTCTGTCCTTCTACTAAATTTTTAAGATTACCTTTTTTGTTCATATCAAAAACAATGATCGGTAAATTATTTTCTTTACATAATGTAAAAGCGGTCATATCCATTACTTCAAGACCTTTGCTATAAACTTCTTCAAAAGAAATTGTTTCGTATTTAGTAGCTGTTTTATCTTTTTCAGGATCTGCTGTATAGATTCCATCAACACGTGTTCCTTTTAAGATCACATTAGCTTCTATTTCAATTGCACGCAATGTTGCAGCTGTATCAGTTGTAAAATAAGGGTTTCCGGTACCTGCGCCAAAAATAACAACACGACCTTTTTCTAAATGACGTACTGCTTTACGGCGAATGTATGGTTCACAGATCTGTTCCATTTTAATAGCGCTTTGTAAACGCGTTTGCACACCTATTACTTCAAGTGCGCTTTGTATTGCCATACTATTAATAACAGTAGCAAGCATTCCCATATAATCACCATGCACGCGATCCATACCACCTTTTTCTGCTTGTATTCCACGAAAAATATTTCCACCGCCGATAACAATTGCTACCTGGCAACCACTTTCGTAAATTGATTTTATTTCGCGGGCATATTCGCTCAATCGTTCCTGGTCAATACCAAAACCTTTATTGCCCATAAGAGCTTCGCCACTAAGTTTTAAGAGAATGCGCTTGTATTTCATGTTTTTTTGAGAGCTTTATTTTTTATTAGTTAAAAAAAATCCCGACTAAAAAGCCGGGATTTAAAATTATTAAGATAATGAATAGCGTTTCAGGGCGGAAACCGTTAGGTCTTTTTCTACACTTTGTAAAAATTGACGAACAGTCATTTTATTGTCGATAAAGTATTCTTGATTTAATAAAGTAGAATCTTTATAGAATTTATTTAATTTACCTTGTGCAATTTTCTCAACCATATCTTCTGGTTTACCTTCTGCACGTGTAGTTTCGCGGGCTATCTCTAATTCGCGTTCGATAGTAGTTTTATCTACATCGTCTTTATCAATAGCTACCGGTGCCATTGCAGCTGCCTGCATAGCAATATTTTTTGCAATTTCTGCAGATACCGGTTTGTTAAAACCAATTGCAACCGCTAAACGGTTACCAGGATGAACGTATCCAACAACTTGTTCTGCATTAACAACATTATAATAACCAATGTCAATTTTCTCACCGATCTTACCAATTTGCTCCATGAATTTGTCAGCAATTGTAAGATCACTATTATATGGCAATGCTTTTAATGCATCAATATCAGCCGGTTTTTTATCTAATGCGATTGCTGTAACATTATTTGCAAACTCAATAAATTCTGCATTTTGAGCTACGAAATCTGTTTCGCAATTAACACTAACAACTACTGCTGTTTTATTATCTGAAGATGTTTTTGCTAAAACTACTCCTTCTTTTGCATCACGGTCTGCACGGTTAGCGGCAACCTTAGCACCTTTTTTACGAAGAAAATCTACTGCGGCTTCAAAATCACCGTTACTTTCTTCTAATGCTTTTTTACAATCCATCATACCAGCGCCTGTTTGCTGACGTAATTTATTAACTTCTGCTGCTGTAATAGCCATTTTGTTTCCTTTTTTTAATTGTTATTTATATTCTTTACAAAAAAAACGGTCAGCCTGATTTACAGAATGACCGCTTTTAAATATTATAGTATTAATTATTTTTTTGCAGTCGTTACTCTACGACGTGGTTTTTTAGCGCCGCCTTTTTCTTCTTCATCAGTACCTTTAGTAGCACCTTTGATAACTGCACCGTCCGCTAGTTCTTCAGCTTCTTCTTTGCTGAATTCTTTAGTATCTGATTCTTCAGCATTACCAGCTTCTTTATCCATCTTACGATCAGATAAACCTTCTTTAATTGCAGTTGCCATTAATTCAATAATGTAAGCAATTGAAGTTGAAGCATCATCATTTGCAGGAATAACGTAATCCACTAAATTAGGATTTGAGTTAGTATCTACAATTGCAAAAGTTGGAATATTTAAACGCTTAGCTTCTGCTACTGCGATATGTTCTTTAGTGATATCAACAATAAATAATGCAGCAGGTAAACGAGAAAGATCTGCAATAGAACCAAAGTTGATCTCTAATTTTGCACGCTCACGAGAAAATTGTAAACGCTCACGTTTTGAGATATTTGTAAAAGTCCCATCACTGTTCATTTTATCAATCTGGCTCATACGACGAACTGATTTACGGATAGTTGCAAAGTTGGTTAACATACCACCTGGCCAACGTTCAGTAACATAAGGCATATTGATAGCTTTGATCTTTTCTGCAACGATATCTTTTGCCTGCTTTTTTGTAGCAACAAATAATATTTTGCGACCAGAACGCACAATTTGTTTTAAAGCCTCTGCAGCTTCATCAATTTTTACAATGGTTTTGTTTAAGTCAATAATATGAATGCCATTTTTTTCGGCATAAATATAAGGAGCCATTGCTGGATTCCATTTGCTTTTAAGGTGGCCAAAGTGTGCACCTGTTTCAAGTAATTCGTTAAATGATGTTCTTGCTGACATTTGTATATTCTCTTCTGTTTTAAATCTAATATTAACGTTTGCTGAATTGGAAACGAGCACGTGCTTTTTTCTGACCGAATTTCTTACGTTCAACCATACGTGGATCGCGGGTAATTAAACCTGCTGCACGCAGATCCTTTTTTAACTCTGCGTTCATTTCAACTAATGCTTTTGCAATAGCTAAACGAATTGCCTGTGCTTGTCCTGTAATACCACCACCTGCAACATTCACTTTAACATCATACGCATCAACAGCGTTTGAAACTTTTAAAGATTGTGTTACATAATAATGTAATGTTGGGGTTTTGAAATATTCTTTATAGTCTCTTCCGTTTACTTCAATTTTACCGCTTCCTTTGGTAACATAAGCGCGAGCTACTGAAGTTTTTCTGCGACCAGATGTGTTAATTACTTCCATTTACTTCTTTATAATTACTTGATTTTACTTAAATCTACTTTTTTAGGCTGTTGTGCGTCATGACCGTGGTCTGTACCTGCAAAGATACGAACATTAGTATTTAAAGCACGTCCTAAAGGACCTTTTGGCAACATACCAT
>JBDSFC010000571.1:0-4230 GCA_039919745.1 Bacteroidia bacterium
GTATGCAGCGCACCAGGATAAACCAAATTGGTTAAGCCTAATTGTTTTATCCTTCGCAAACGTTGAAAGTAGGGGTGATTCAACAGATCGTAAATTAATTCGCTTGGTATAGTAACAAAACCATAAATAGGATCATTAATTATTTTACGTTTGTTTATTGGCATCAGGTTTGTAACTTATAATTAAAATTCGTTAAATTAGATAATAGAGCTAAATTTAATACGTTATTTGTAATAAAACCACTAAATAAATGGACAAAATTAAAATTCTTTGGGCTGATGATGAGATAAATCTCTTAAAACCACATATATTATTTTTAAATGATAAAGGTTATGAAGTGATAACAGCCATGAGTGGTGATGAAGCTTTAGATATTGTTAAGGAAAATAAAGGACTACACGCAGTACTTTTAGATGAAAATATGCCGGGCCTTTCCGGACTTGATACCTTATTAAAAATAAAACAGGTTAATAATGACCTTCCGGTAATAATGATCACTAAAAGTGAGGAAGAGCATATTATGAATGAGGCAATTGGGGGAAAAATTGCCGATTACCTTATTAAACCTGTAAATCCAAATCAAATTTTATTATCGCTTAAAAAAGCGTTGGATAATAAACGTTTAGTGAGTGAAAAAACAAATACAGATTATCGCAAAGAATTTGGCCAGATAGGTATGACCATTAACGACAATCTTAGCTGGCAGGATTGGATAGATATTTACAAACGTATTATTTATTGGGAGCTGGAGATGGATAAGCTGCAGGATAAAAGCATGCTGGATGTTTTAAAAATGCAGAAGTCAGATGCCAATACGCAGTTCTTTAAATTTGTAGAAAAAAATTATATCAGTTGGTTAAATGGTAAAAATCCAAATCCACCAACAATGAGCCATACACTTTTTAAAAATAAGTTTTTAAAAGAACTGGTAAAAGATGAACCTGTTTTTTTATTGGTGATAGATAATTTGCGTTTAGATCAATGGAAAGTTATTCAACCCATTATACAGGATTATTACCAGGTAGTTAGTGAAGAGGCCTTCTTTAGTATTTTACCTACGGCCACGCAATACTCCCGTAACGCCATTTTTAGCGGTTTGTTACCAAGCGAAATGGAAAAAATGTTCCCTAATTTTTGGTTGAACGATGAAGAAGAAGGAGGAAAAAATTTACATGAAGAAGCTTTTTTACAAGCGCAATTAAAACGTTTAGGAAAAGATATTAAAACAAGTTATAACAAGATCACCAATTTTAATGCCGGTAAAAAACTATCAGATAACCTGAGTAATTTATTGCAGAACAAATTAAATGTGATCGTTTACAATTTTGTGGATATGCTTAGCCATGCCCGTACAGAAATGGAAGTTATTCGTGAACTTGCAGAGAACGAAACATCTTACAGAAGTATTACCCACAGTTGGTTTGAGCATTCGCCGCTATTTGATATTATCAAACAATTAGCTGATAAAAAGATCAAAATCGTTATTACAACTGATCATGGCACGGTGCATGTAAAAGAACCAACTAAAATTTTGGGCGATAAAAATGTGAATACTAATTTACGTTATAAACAAGGTAAAGCCCTTGAATACAATTATAAAGAGGTATTTGAAATTAAAAATCCGGCAGACGCTTTTTTACCAATACAACATCCAAGTTCACGCTTTGTATTTGCAAGGGAAGACAGGTTCTTTGCCTATCCAAATAATTTTAATCACTACGTTAATTATTATAAGAACACTTTTCAGCATGGTGGCGTAAGTCTGGAAGAGATCATAATTCCGTATATAGTTTTATCAGCTAAATAATTAGCTTTTAAAATTTTTGTTATGAGTTCCAGATTAGAAATAACCATCCAGGATCAAAATGAATTGCCGGGCCTGGCCGAACCTGTTTTAAGATTATACAATGATCCTAAAATAATTTTATTTGATGCGCCAATGGGCGCCGGTAAAACCACATTTATTAAGGAGATCTGCAGATGGCTTGGAAGTACAGATAATTTTAGCAGTCCAACATATTCTATTGTAAATGAATATGTTTATCCTGGCGGTAAAATATTTCACTTTGACCTATATAGATTAAAAAGTACCGAAGAGTTATTGGATCTGGGTATTGAAGAGTATTTGGATTCGGGTAATTATTGCCTGTTTGAATGGCCCGGGTTGATCGAAAACATGATTCATGTCAGTTACAAGAAAATTGAGATAGAAGTGAATGAAAATATTCGTTACCTTCGCGTTACCAATAAATAATTCATGCGTCACTTTTATTTACTGCTTGCTTTTACGCTTATTTTTTTAAATTGTTTTTCGCAATCAGACTCTTTAAAAAAGAAAAATCGCCAATGGTATTTTACCTGGGGTTATACGCGAGCCGCTTATAGTAAAAGCACGCTTCATTTTAAAAACCTTTCTAATAAATACAATGAGTTTACAGGACGTGATGATAATTACGATTTTGTTGTATATGATGCTGTGGCAAAAGACAGGCCTGATTTTGATAAAATAAAAGATGTTATAAATATTACAATTCCTCAATACGTTGGCAGATTAGGCTGTAGTTTAAATGATAAATGGGGTATTGAATTAAATTACGATCACACCAAATATGTAGTAACTGATTATCAAAAAGTACATGTAAAAGGCAGGGTAAATAATACTTATTTTGACCAGGATACAATTTTAGATCCCGTAAATTTTTTGCATTTTGAACATACTGATGGTGCCAATTTTTGGATGGTAAATGCTGTAAGAAAATATAATCTTATCAGGCCACGCAGAAACTTTGAAGCTTCATGGGTGTTAAAACCAGGTGCAGGTGTTGTAATTCCAAGAACAGATGTAACCTTGTTTGGAGAAAGATTAAATAACAACTGGCATGTAGCCGGTTGGATAGTGGGAGTAGAGAGTGGTTTAAGGCTTGAGTTCTTCCGCAATGGTTTTTTTGAATTTGTTGGTAAAGGATCTTATGCTGATTACACTACCTGTCTTGTATTAGGAAAAGGCAATGGCAAAGCAAAGCATCATTTTTTTACCGGACAATTGACGGCAACTTTGGGTGTTAAGTTTGGCTCGAAGAAATAATAGATAGCCACTAATTACACGAATTTCACCAAACTTTTTTAACACAATAGTTATTTATTTATTTATTGGAGAAATCTTTTTATTAAAATTTATTTTAATAAAAATTCAATTCCACAAACCAAATATTAAATCAGCTTATAAAAATTTGTATTATTTAGTGAAATTCGTGGCTTACTTAAGGGTATACTAAACTTTTACCGGAACCATTTTAAAGGTAAGATCAACAACTGATTGATAATCTTCGCCTGCTTCCAACATATCATCGTCATCATCTTCGTAAACCCAATTAACGGTAACGGGGCTGCCGCCACGGTTAATAATCTCTAATTTTTTAAACACATCTAAAATACGTTTTGAAGAACTCGTATTAAAATAACGCATGTTAAAAGTTACAGTAGTTGTAGGTTTTGGAGATGCTGTGTATTGATCTAAGGCTGCAATTAATGGTTTATAAAAATCAACAGAGTTTTCAGGAATAGAGTTTCCTGAAATACTTAATTCGCCTTTCGCCAGATCAAAGCTAATTACCGGAGTTTTTTGTGTTCCTTCAATTGAATAATTATCCATTTTATCAGTTCGTTTATGTTGTAATAAATTCTATTAATTGTCCTTAGCTGGAGTTCATAGCCTTTACAAATTTCAAATGTCAGTTAGTTGTGAATTGGAAATTTACAAAGCTCCAAAAAAGGAATGCTATGAACTCAAGTACTAAGGCTTTACAAGATATAAAAAAAATATTTAAACTAATAAAGAAAGTTTTTCACAAAATAAATAATGTGAATAAATTACCCAATCTTGATTTTTTTGCCCAGATGTCTGGGTTTTGTATCTAAAATATAAAGATCCAAAATGCATTTAGTTCGTGAAAAGAATTCCCTGAATTTCATTTTTGTGGTTTGTTGAGTGGTTACTGTTTTGGCATTAAACCCAAAAGCTTTTAACCCAATTTTATTGGCAATAAAAACAGCCCTGGCATTATGAAATTCCTGGGAAATAACAATTACGCTATCCTGCCCAAAAACCTCTTTACATCTTACCATGCTGTCAAAGGTTCTTAAGCCAGCATAATCTAAAACAAGACAAGAGTCCGGGATGCCGGCCTTAACCAAAGCATCGCGCATGTCTTTTGGCTCGTTATATTCATC
>JBDSFC010000515.1:0-3328 GCA_039919745.1 Bacteroidia bacterium
TTATTTTTTTGGATCATTATACCAGTGTGTTTTTGGTCTTTCAGCAACAATATGCATGAAAACACAATGGGTATTTTTATTTTACTCTCTGTTTTATTTTATTTGAAAACACTTAAAGAGAATAAAATTTTATTTACGTTCGTTTCAGCTGGTTTTATTTTTCTGGCAACTTTTTCAAAAGGTATTCCCGGATTTTTTCCTGTAGCAATGCCAGTTTTATATTGGTTGACATTAAAAAAAATAAATTTCAGGCAGGCAATTCTCCATTCTTTTATCTTACTTGGAATTCCTGTTTTAATTTATTTGATCTTGGTCTGTTTTCCTTCTGCAAAAGAAAGTTTATCCAATTACCTTATTAAACGCGTTATTCACAGGATTGGTGAAGACCCAACAGTAGAATCGCACTTTTATATTTTAGGAAGGATCCTGGTAGAGTTATTACCCGGTATTGCTTTCCTGGCATTATTAATTTTCGGCTTCAGAAAAAAGTTTATTTTACGGAAAGAAAAAAAATCGTGGGCCATCTTTTTTATTTTATTGGGCTTAAGCGGCGTTTTACCATTAATGCTAACCATGGTGCAAAAAGGGTTTTATTTTATTCCTTCGCTACCTTTTTTCGCGATAGGTTTTGCTCTGGTCATTTCAAAACCTTTATCGCATTGGGCTTTGATGGTTGTTAATTCGACCACGAATAAAACTGTTACACTTTTTTCTGTTTTACTTTTATGTGGCGTTATTGTTTTTTCTTGTTTTAATATTGGTAAGGCCAGCCGCGATGCAGATATGCTAAATGACGTAAAAGAGTTTGGGAAAGTAATTCCTGAATTTTCTACAGTTAGTATTTCCGATCACCGTTGGAATGATTGGCCGTTGCAATGTTATTTAATTCGTTATCATAACATCAGTATCGATCCGCAACATGCAGATAATGAATATAGGATCATTGATAAAAATGCGCCGGATAGTACGGTTACTAATTATCAAAAAGTAGCGTTGCCTACTTTACAATTTGATCTGTACAAAAAAATCAAGTGATAGAACACTGATTAGACGGATTGAACGGGTTTGCACTGTAAAAGAAAAAAACAGTGGCGATCAGTAAGATCCGTGCCATCTGTGTTCAATCGCCTAAGCTAAACTTAATCAATCGATTTACGGTTAAAAATAATATAACCGATGTGAAAGAAAAAAGAGAAGGAATTATTATTTTGATCGTAAAAATTTACACCCGCGCTTATCGGACCAATAGGGCTATTGAATACAGCTGCTGCCAGGCCCGTAAAATGGCGGTATAAGAAAGGGCTGCTGTATTTTGATCCACCATCATCTGTTTTTAAAATAGATAACACCGGTTGAAACAAATACGCCTCTGCACGGATATCTAAATTTTTTATTGGTGTACCAATTAATTTTAACCCGCCGGCCAAATAGTTGTGTGCCCTGTAAGCCTCAATAAAAAATGTCTGGCTTTCGGGTGTGGGATTAAATGCAGGCGCCGATAAAATGGTGGCCTGGTAATTACTAAAAAAACTTTGTGTAGAATAAACACCTTCTCCAAAAATGCCCACCTTAACACCTTTAAACGTTTTAATGTATTTATCTACCGTTAATTTTAATTGCAGCCATGCAGGTTGTGTTACATTTCTGAATTCTAAGGTATCAATACTTGTGTTGCCCGGTATATGGCTTTCCTGGCCTTGAAGATATCTTGCACGCACGTTTAGATATGTGCCTTCTGTAGCATACATTTTTCTGTTCAAAGTATTTATGGTGTAATTGCCCTGTAAATACCAATAATCAAAATAGGTTTTATCAGTTGTATCTAAGCGTGTAAAATTATCTGTTTGATAATATTGATTGGTCCATTCTGCAGCGCCAACCGCAAAATTAGCTTGCGAAATATTTCCAACTGGTACGCCAATTTTTACTTCGCCGAATTTATCTTCCTGGATAAGATAAGCGGGCTTTAAAAAATCATAAAATAAAACGCTACTGCTGTAATAATCCCAACGCGAATAGGTAAAAGAGGGTTCAATATAAAACGGATTTTTGCCTGGAATATCAAAACGAATATGCGAATGTGTTCCCGAATATAATTTCCCGATATAGCCATTGGCATAAATACTTGTACCTATTTTACCAAGGTGGTTATATTGAATGCCTACAAAAGCCTCACTAATAGGACGATTGGAAAGGATAGCGCCGGCATCTACATAAAATGGTTTTTCTTTTTTTCCGAATAATTTTAAAGAATATTTTTTTGTCGTGGTATCAATTACTGAGATGGGGAATATATTTTTTATTTTATCGTCACCAGCCAACCTGAAATATCTTTTCTTTAATTGGTTCATCGTAAACGATTCGTTCTTATAAAAAATACTTTGTGAAATAAAACGTGTTTGTTTTTTTGTATATCCGTAAACTTCTAAATTATCGTAAGTGATATTTTCCAGCTTTTGATATTCTTTGAATTTTTTTCTTTTTTCTTCAAGGTCTTTAGCATACACCTGCTTTTCAATTTGTTTTCTTATTTGCGGTATAGCCCTTAACGTAGCGTAATAACCACTATCTATAAGTCTTTGCGCGTTATCAAAGTTAAAGATACTTACATCGGCCCAGGGCTCAATTAAAACACCGTTCTCACAAACGGGATTAAAATTAGTTTGGTTCATTAATAAATTCCTTAACTGTAAATATAAATTGTCATCATCCGGCGGAAGATTTTTTTCTGCCACATTTGATCCGATAATAAAATCCGGATTAAAATCATTATACATTACATCCGTTGGAAAGTTATTATACAGTCCTCCATCAAATAATAATTTTCCGTCAATCGAGATGGGGCGCAAATAAAACGGGTAGCTCATACTCGCTCTTACCGAACTTGGAAGATCTCCTTTTTTAAATGCAACAGATTTTTTATTTTCTACATCAGATGCAACACATCTGAACGGTACAAATAAACTGTCAAAATCACTCTTAACTGAATTTGAAACACCCGTAAATGTTTCCATCAAATAATAATCAATGGGGATAGAGTTGATCACATTAGTAGGCAGGTTTTTGAGATAATGGTCTCTTAGATCAAGTTTAAATGTAAGCCAGGACGCGTAATCCTCACGCTTTTTAACCATATACTCGTACTTTGCCGGCAGGTCGCCTTTGGTAATACTTTGAAAAAAGGTGGTTTTTACAAGAACTTCTATCTCCTGGGGTGAATAGCCAATGGCATAATAAGCGCCAATTAAGCTGCCAATCGAGGTTCCCGAAATACAATCAATAGGGATGCCGTTTTCTTCCAATGCCTTTAAAACCCCTATATGAGAGA
>JBDSFC010000610.1:0-9316 GCA_039919745.1 Bacteroidia bacterium
GCTTGTAGGCACACTTCCCACCATCAGGCCAAAAGCCAATGAAAAAACACCAAATAAAAATAAATATCTATGGATCTTTTCTGAAAACATACACTTCTATCAAAGAAACGAAAAAACCACAAATAAAGTGTGTAAAAAACAAAAAATCCCGCACAAATAACTGTGCAGGATCTTTAATGATTTATCTATTATTAGTTTCCGAAATCAGATAAGAATTTAATTCTCATTACCCTGATCTCTTCTTCTGTATAATCATTCTCACCTAACTCTTTTAAAGCTTCAGCAACGCTATCAGAACTACTTTCTTTAAAATATTCCATTACTTCATCTTGTTTTTCTTCATCAACAATATCTTCGATGTAATAATTAATATTTACTTTGGTACCAGATTCAACAATGGTTTCTATCTCAGTTAATAAAGCAGACAAAGTTAAGTTCTTACTTTTTGCCATATCCCTTAAACCGATCTTCCTGTCAATGTTTTGAAT
Source organism: Bacteroidia bacterium (assembly GCA_039919745.1). Taxonomy (GTDB): domain Bacteria; phylum Bacteroidota; class Bacteroidia; order B-17B0; family Aurantibacillaceae; genus Aurantibacillus. The sequence continues at coordinate 489 of JBDSFC010000610.1, forward strand.
GATGTATACTTTTAAACCCGATTTATTTACAACCGATTTAATTACCATATCCACCGGGCGTTCAATCTCATTTTCATCAACATATTTTTTTATCAGGTCTATGAATGGCTTACCAAATTTAGCTGCCTTCCCTGCCCCTACACCACTGATCTTGGTCATCTCATCCATTGTGATAGGATATTGAATAGCCATTTCTTCTAGTGATGATTCCTGGAAAATAACATAAGGCGGTAAATTTTTAAGTTTAGCTGTTTTTTTAACCAGGTCTTTTAATAAAGCATATAAAGTTTCGTCAGCTGCTCCATTTCCACCTTTGCCACCGATCATGATATCATCACCAGCGTCTTTATCAGCGTTATTATAATCGTGATCACGCGTAAATTTAATACTTGACGGTTTTTTCAAAAACGCATGACCTTTTTCTGTTACACGTAATAAACCATAGTTCTCAATATCCTTAGCGAAAAATCCATTCACAATAGCCTGGCGTAAAATAGCCTGCCAGAATTTTTCATCTTTATCATGATCAACGCCTTTACCCCAGGTTTCTAAAGCATTATGCTTGTAGGTTTTTGCAGTAGCGGTTAATGTTCCCATTAACACATTGATCACATCTTTTAATTTATGTCTTTCTTTAATTTCTAAAACTGCTTCGATCGCTAATTCAAGATCTTCTTTTGCTTCAAATTTTTGTTTTGGATGACGGCAGTTATCGCACATGCCTGCACATTTAGGCTCATCAAACTCTTCTCCAAAATAATGTAATAAAAATTTACGACGGCAGCTGCTTGTTTCTGCAAACGAAGCTGTTTCTGAAAGCATTTGTTTACCAATTTCATGTTCGGCAACGGGTTTATCTTTCATGAATTTTTCAAGTTTCAGAATATCATCATGACTATAAAAAGTAACGCAATTCCCTTCTCCTCCATCGCGACCTGCACGACCTGTTTCCTGGTAATAACCTTCTAACGATTTTGGAATATCATGATGAATTACAAAACGCACATCCGGCTTATCAATACCCATACCAAAAGCAATAGTTGCAACGATCACATTTAATTCTTCCATTAAGAAATGATCCTGAGTTCTTGCTCGCTCTTTAGCATCGAGGCCTGCATGATAGGGCGCTGCTTTAATACCATTTACTTTTAATGCCTCCGCTATCTCTTCAACTTTCTTTCTGCTTAAACAATAAATAATACCACTTTTACCGCTATTTTGTTTTACATATTTAATGATCTCTTTATTTACGTTTTGTTTTGCGCGTACTTCGTAATATAAATTTCCACGGTTAAAAGAAGACTTAAATAAATTAGCGGCCATCATACCAAGATTTTTTTGAATATCCTGTTGTACTTTTGGAGTAGCTGTAGCTGTTAAAGCCATTACAGGCACATTACCAACTGCATCTATAATAGGACGTAATCTTCTGTATTCAGGACGGAAATCATGTCCCCATTCTGAAATACAATGCGCCTCATCAATTGCAAAAAAAGAAATTTTAAATTCTTTAAAGAAAGCAATATTATCTTCTTTTGTTAATGTTTCAGGAGCTACGTATAATAATTTTGTTTTGCCCGATAATACATCTTTTTTAACGGTTGCAATTTCCGCTTTATTAAGAGATGAATTTAAGAAGTGCGCAATACCATTTTCGTTACTAAATCCACGAATAGCATCTACCTGATTCTTCATTAAAGCAATTAAAGGCGAAACTACAATAGCAGTTCCTTCTGATATTATTGCCGGTAATTGATAACATAAACTTTTTCCCCCACCGGTTGGCATGATTACAAAAGTATCGTTACCTGCCAATAGGTTTTTTATAATTTTTTCCTGAGTCCCTTTAAAACCATCAAAGCCAAAGAAACTCTTTAGAGTTTCCAGAACTTCTGGTGTTTCAACTTCGCCAACCATGCTTTTCATTGATTAAAATATGTGTTCTACTGAGTAAATAAATTGAATTCTACTTTAAAGATATACAATTTTTTTTCTTTTAAACAAAACTTTTATCTATAAAAGGTTAAATTGTAGATGACATTGGCAATTTTTTAGATGTAATTTTTTTGGATTTACAGATTTGGGTTCATTTTGGGATAAAACCGCAATAAAATAATAATGAAAATAAGTGAAGCAATAATATTGAAATAAAAACCAAAACCCATTTGATTTGCCAATAAATAAAACAATGTTTTAGCAAAAACTGAAATAAGATATAATTGTACACCCCATTGCTTAAAATACCACAAACCAACGCAGGCAATAAAATTAGCAGCTACCAATATACCGTAGATCGCAGGCATGAGCACACCAAGTTTTTTTATTTGGGGAGAAAATACTTGCGGAAAAGTAAATACAACAGATAAATAACCTACAATACAAATAAACGTTATGATCTTTGGCCTTATCATCTTTAATTACTTCTTATTGCTTCAACAGGATCTAACTGCGAAGCGCTATAAGCAGGAATAAACCCACTTATAATACCTATTAAAATTGAAATAGTAAATCCTAAAATAATATTGGTGCCGGTTAAACTTATATCCATGTCAATAGCATCTTTGCCAAGTATGGTTATTATATAAGTGACCAGCAATCCAAAAAAACCGCCAATAGTACTTAACATCACACTTTCACCTAAAAATTGAACAAGAATAAAAAAATTCTTAGCACCTAAACTTTTTTGAATGCCAATTAAATTAGTACGCTCTTTTACTGATACAAACATAATATTGGCAATACCAAAACCACCCACTAAAATTGAGAAGCCACCAATGATCCAACCGGCTGTACCTATAATATCAAATAAACTATCAAAGCCTTTACTTATTAAACTGGTTTCATTTAATGCAAAGTTAGGTTCACCCATAGGTTTTAATTTGCGAATACCTCTTAAGATACCGGTTAGCTCAGCCATCATTTCTGCATTAGAAACATTTGGTTTTGCTTTAGCATAAATAATTGGATCTGCATTTTCGGATTTTGGATCAAGGAAAAAACGCGCAAAATTAAAAGGTGTTATTACCTGGTAATCAAAACTAACTCCTAATAAACTTTCGCCTTCTTTTTTTATAACACCAATTACCAATGCCTTATGGCCTGAGATCTTTATCTCTTTGCCTATAGGATCTTCGTTTGGAAAAAGCCCTTCAGCAATACTTGCACCAATTAATGCCAAATGATAACCTGCATCCGTTTCGTTTTGCGTAAAATATCTACCAGCAGTAAGATCAAAACTCTTTATTTTATAAAAATCGTGCGAGATACCTGCAACTACTGCATTTTGAATGCTGTTGGATTTGTATTTTAAAGTTCTGCGCTTACCCATACGGTAAGCGATAGCTTCGGTACTCTTACAACGCTTTTGCAATTCATCCAATTCATAATACTGCGGCACCGGGCGGTTAATATATTTCCACCATGGATAATCCGGACCAAAATCCCATGGCCATTTTTGAATGTACACTACATTATTGCCTAAGGATTGAATACTACCACGAATATTACTTTCTAAGCCATCAACAATAGTAAACACAAGAATAATAGCAAAGATGCCGATAGTAATACCCAGCAGACTTAAAAAAGACCGCAGCTTATTTGCTATTAGCGATTGCCATGCAAATAATAAACTCTCTTTAAATAATACCCATAACATTGTTACATTAAAGGTACAATTAAAAAATTTGTTATTTTATTTTTTTGGATGAAAGGCGAATAAGATACAGGATGCAAGATACAAGACTTATGAACGAGATCTGCCGATTGACAATTACTTTTTCTTCTGTTCTTCTTCCTTATGTTTTAAATACGCTTCGTGTTTTTTGCGTTGGCGTTTACGCATTAAGTAGATCAATGATGATAAAATAAAAAAACCAAAAAAGAAAAGTGCGCTATCATTATCTTTCATAATAAGAAAATACACTACCAACAAAATACCAATAATAACTCCTACCAACCATAGGCGCTCTAAAAAGATAAATGTTTTGTTCTGAAGATTAGAGTTCATTGTTCTTTAATTTTATGGTTCCTGTTACTTCTTTAATTTCGTATTTAGTAAAATCCTGGTTGCTTTTTAATCCTTTACCCATTATCACCTGGTCGGCAGTAGTTATTTTCACAAAAGCATCTGTGTAAATAGTTTTATTTGTTTCATCCCAGGTCAATTTTTCCGTCTCCAGTTTTTCGCCACTTTTATTAATTACTTCAACTGCATATTTTGCTTCCATTTTTCTTGAAACATCGTAACGGATACCATAATTTGCTTTTAGCGTGCTTGAGATCTTTTCTTCGTTATCAAAAAAAGTAACAAAAACACCTTTTGGTAAAATTGTAAAAGGCTCGGTTACATTTTTTGTAAAAATAAGCATTCGGTTAGCTTTTAAAACAATTTTAAGTTGTGCGCTGTCGGTAAAAAGCAAAGTAACGCTATCACCTACCTGTGAGGGGCTTTTTTTATTGCCCGGCAAAGCCATTACATCTTTTAGATCGTTTGTGCATGAACCAAAAAAAGAAACAATGGCTGCAATAAAAACTATCAGTTTAATTTTAAACAATGTATTAATCGTATCTGAATTTTTGAAACCAGCGATCGGTGAAAGTAAAACCGAAATTAATTTTCCAGTAATTTTCTTTAATTAAATTATTAGCATTAGTACCTATTTGTCCGTATTGCGCGCTAATATTAACCATTGAAGATAAACGTCCGATGCCAACAGGAATACCTACTCCGGCTGTAACAGCATAATTAGAAATTGTTGTATTCTTAACATCAATGTAACCTGTTTGGTAACTGGCACCCAATCTGTAATTTAATTTTTTGAAAAAAGTTCCGTTACCCGACGCGTATTTTTCAGGAACAAAATTTACACCTATTCCAAATCTGTAATTATCTTTTAATGCACTTGGATTATCCAGTAAATTAAATTTAGACCAGTTAGTAATTGCAAAATCAGCTACTGCATTAATACGTTCGCCTTTCTTAAAACCAATACCAACGCCTTGCTCAAGCGGTAAAGTAACCTGTGCTTTTTGATCAAAACTATATACAACTGTGTCTCTTACGATCTCTTGTCCGAAACCGTTTAAAATATAATTATACACCGTTGAGCTGTAATTTACTTTTAATGAATTATTTAAAGCCATAAAATAACCAAAGGTGAATTTTATTTTTTGGATGTAATGTCTTTTATGTAATGGTGTGGCATCGCTAATACTATCTTCTTTTCGTTTTATTTCTGAATCTGAAAAAACACTCAAGGCTCTTAAAGCAGCAACTTGTTTTTTAATTTTCTCGTTACGGCCTTTCCTGTCGATCACGCTATCAATTGTAATCGCAGTTTGCGCGCCAAAATTTCCTGTAAAATCTCCAACGTGCAATGAGTGAGATCGATAGGTATTATTATATAAAATAGAGCTTGGATAAACAACCCGTGCCTCCTGATCTATAGTTCCAAATAAATAATTGGCGTTAAAACCTATAGAAAAATCGCTTAAAAGTTTACTGCCAAAATTTCTCGCATTATACCTGGCTTTGCTTAATTTTTTTAATGAATCAGGAATAAACAGGTTTTTTGTTCTGAATTTTGTAAGCCTGTTTTGAAACGGCATAAAACCATAACCAATAAAAGCTTTATTCAATCCGCCGGTGCCGCTATACAAATAATTAACCGAACCAATTCCCGGCTCATTTTGTGTGTTTTTAAGATCGTATCCCACATTACTATAAGGCATAATACCAAAACAGGCACCACCATTACCTCTTATAGGAAAACCAAGTGCGCCGTAAGCAAAATTGGCCGACCATTTATTTAAGGAAGAATTATTTCCACTGAACCTTGAATTTACATATGAACCACCTACCTCTAAACAAGTTAGCTTGATAAGTGAATAGGCTGCCGGGTTACCTGCATTTATAAAAATGGGCATTACCGAATCGGGTTTTAGAGCTATATAAGCGCCGCCCATACCGGCATTGTGGGCAAAAGTAGTAGGGTTAATCTCGCCCAAACCATAACGGGAATAAGGGCTGAACGTATTATTTTGAGCCTTGTAAAAAGAAGACTTAAGAAGAAAAAGAACAAAAATGAGGATAAATCTATTTTTCAAGGTTATAATTTAAAATGGTGTTTAAACCGTAAAGCAAAACGTTTTGGTTGGCAAATAAACGGTTTTTAAGTTGTTTGCCCAAATAATCAGCATCTCCACCCGTTAATACTACCTGTAAATTAGCATAATTTAAGAGGTAGCGGCTAATTATTCCATCCACTTCGGCAGCAGCTCCAATTAATGCTCCACTAAGCATAGAGTCTTTGGTATTTGTGCCTATAAGATCGCTAAATGTTTTGTCCATTTCTATCGCAGGCAAAGCATGCGTGAATTCTTTCATGGCCTTTAAACGCATGGGCAGGCCGGGAGAGATGGCACCACCAAGGTATTCGTTATTGGCATTTACAAAATTATATTTGATGCAGGTTCCGGCATCGATAGTTAAAACATTTTGGTTTGGATAAAAGCTATATGCGCCAACTGAGGCTGCAATCCGGTCAGAACCAAGGGTAAGGGCACTTTTATAGAGATTTTTTAATGGGATTGGCGTTGTGGTTTCAAATAAAATAACCTTTTTGCCTTTTGGAAGTGCTTTGATAAACTCACTATGCATGGCGGTTACAGAGCCTATTAAACAATTTTGAAAATCGGGAACCTCTCTTAAGCCTTCAATTAAACCACTGGTAGAATTGAAAACATAAGAGTGAAGCAATTCTTTCCCATCAAAGATGGCAGCTTTTATGCGTGTATTTCCAAAATCAACAACAAAATTCATTAGGGTAAAGATAGATTTTAAATATAAAATGAGATTTTAATTAAGATTTTTTTAGAAATATTTTGTGGGCTAAATAAAATATGTATTTTTGCAGCCTCGAATAATGAGTGAGCTGGTGTTTTAGCTCAGTCGGTAGAGCAAAGGACTGAAAATCCTTGTGTCCCTGGTTCGATTCCTGGAGGCACCACAATAAAAAAACAGAAACCCTTAACAGTCAAATGTTTAGGGTTTTTTGTTTTAGATATTAGCCCACAATTAGCCCACAAGTCAACATATAGTTTACTTTTAAAATTTCTTCTGTCATTATTTAGTTAAGTAAATATTTACCTTCATTATAAATTTGAATTAAATGGATCAGCAAAAAGCTATAGAATTATTCAATCTTCTAAAAGGTGAGAAAATTGAGGGGTTTGCAATTGTTCAACTTATAAATTTCGGCAAATCTGCGGCGGTCTTTAAAGCATCTTCAGTTGATAAAAAAGATGTCGCAATAAAAATTTTCGACAATGATCTAGTAGAAAGATTTGGCCATGAAATTCAGACAAAAAGAATTGAACAAGAAATATCTCTAAAAAATCATAATATAGAAAACCTAATAAAAATAATTGGTGGAGGCAAAACAAGGAAGGATGAAGTAAGCTTTCACTATCTTGTAATGGAATTTATTGAAGGAACTAACCTCAAAGATCATATTAAAAATGAAACGTATGATCTTGAATTTGTTTCTAGAGTTGCTTCAACACTAATAAAATTAACGGAGCAACTTCTTTCCGAATATTTGATTGCACACAGAGACATTAAACCGGAAAATATTATGGTTTCAATTAGCGGTCAAATCATTCTAATGGATTTAGGTGTATTAAAATTAATTGGGGCAAACTCCTTTAGTGATGTCGATGAACGACAATTTCTAGGAACACTTCGTTACGCACCTCCAGAATTTTTAATCAGATCAGAAGAAGATTCAGAAGATGGGTGGAGAGCAATAAACATTTATCAAATCGGCGCAGTTATGTATGAATTAATAGAAAAAATTGACTTGTTCAAAAACGAAAAGCCATATACAAATTTAGTGCTCGCTATAAAAGAAAAGGCTCCAAAGATCCACGGTCGCCCAGGCTTTTACAATATTTCTCAGCTAACAAGAAATATGCTTACTAAAAATTGGAAGCAAAGGTTGGCTCTAAACCCAATATCAAAAATAATATCAATTTGTAGTGCAGGAAATAGTTTGCCTACTGATTTAGATCAGGCAATTGAAGCCATTAAAGTTGCAACATTCGATCATAGTTCTGAGTTAGAAAACACATTTGCTCTCCGAAATTCTCATGAAGAAAAATTAAGAATAAAAAATAAAACGTTCGATTCCATTTCTAGGTTAGTAGATTCCTGTCTAGATTACTTAAATTCAAAAGGGATTTTTTCGAACTGGAAAACAAGTGGAGGCTTTACATTTAAAAATTATGATTCATTAAATCAGATAAGCCTTGCCAGATTTATTATTTGGGAAATTAAAGGAAATTTAAGTCAGGGTTTTGCAAGAACGCTTTATTTAGTTGCCGAAATAAAAAACGATGAATATTCTTTTTGTGATTTGGGATTTGCTGCGATTTTTGCGAACAAGTATATGCCTGTAGATATAACTAAAAACGAAAAATTTTTTTTTGATTTAAAATCCGAAGTTGGAGCTGATCACAGTTCTTTAGATTTACCTTTTTCTTTTTGTAGATGTTTTGAAGGTGTAATCGACTGTGATGACTTGGAGATCAAAAACAAGTTAATAATATCTGTAGCGACGCTAATAAGAAAAGCACTTCAAGAAATATATGCTGAAGTACAATATGAAATTAAATTACAAAAAGATATGGCAGAGCAAGGTGTTAAAGCATTCGCAATACTAAAGTCTAAAAGCCCTACCTATATCATTAATACTTTAAACTAAGTGAATTAATGTGGTGAAAATTGTTTTGTTGTGACCACTAATCTTTGGATTTTGCATATTCCAAAA
>JBDSFC010000047.1:0-4090 GCA_039919745.1 Bacteroidia bacterium
AAAGCAAAAACCGCATTTGAATTCAGGAAAGTATTTAAAGCCCTAAACGTTATTAAATTAATTGAATTCAATAACGACCAGGAAGATCTTTCCTCAAAAGAAGATCTGATGAAGACTGAAAACAGGACCTTTGTAAAAGGTTGGGGGTACAGAAACAAAGAATTAACCAAACAGGACAGAAATTATTATAAAGAACTTTTTTACCCGAACTTTCATCAAAAAAGTAAAAGTCTTATCGACCCCGAAAAAATAAATATAGCAATTCATATACGTCGCGGTGATTACGTGCAATGGGAAGGGGGGAGATATTTTTTTAATGATGCTATTTACACCAAAGCTATTGATAAATTGATCGAATTGATCGGAACCGATTGCAGGGTGTTAATATTTACAAATGACAAAAACTTAAACAGGCATTTGTATGATTCAAAATATTCTAATTGTTATATATCATCGAGTGACGAAAGAACGGATCACTATTTAATGAGCCAATGCCAATATATTATCGGTCCGCCAAGCAGTTTTTCGATGTGGGCCAGTTATATTGGCAATACAAAATTCTATCACTTAAAAGGTGAAAACGACAAAATAAAATTAGAAAATTTTGAAATTTGTAATGGTTAATTACCAGTAACAACCATTCTCAACATTTTTTGAATTTACCGGTGTTTCTTCTTCCAATGGTTTCGCCCAATGCTCATTAAACAGGTTTTTAAAGAACTCAATTTCTTCCCAGCGTTTACCTTTGATACCAAATAAGATCTGTGTAGCTCCTCCAAGGTGAATAGCTTGTTTTCCTTTTCGCTTTATATGAGCTGCAAGTGGAAATCCATAAGCGCCACAACCAATAATAGCAAAATCAAAATCTGTTCTATCGATCTGCGTTTTCATATGATCCAAAGCTTCAAACCAATTTTTATAATTTGTATCACTACCTGCAATTGATTGCACCGATCGCATAGTTATCAATTCAAATTCGGGTAAAATATCTTTGTTCTTAAAAAGCAATTCCCGCTTTTTATATTGATTACAGATACTGGAACTATAAGGATGAATAACCAAAACTTTTTTACCTTTTAAAGCTTGTGTCCATGGCTGCGCGTGAAAATAAGGCTCGAGATCCTGTAACGGAATTTTTGTTGTTGCTTTTAATTCCTTTTCAAAATATTTCTCATTCTCCAACCAGCTTCCTAATACATCCAGCTCTTTTAGATCATTCAACATCAATTCAGAAAAGCGTTCCAAATTATTAGTTGTAGGTGGAAAAAAACCTGCATTGTTATGCATTTGCCTAATGATCTCATCTGTCCACCAAAAATGGTTTATTTTGCTTTTAATATATTCAAAACTATTGGCAATGATAGAGTTCTTGTTTTTCAGATAACCAATTGTGAGGCATTCCATTTCAACACTACCAAAACGCGCTACCATTAATGATTTTCCAGACAATATAAGGTGTTTAATATGATCAGATGCCGCTTGACCTGAAAATTGATACGCTGGCGCATTAACAGACTTTTTATTGCCACCTAATTTTGTATTAAGATTTCTAAACTTATTTAAAATATATAAATAAGAGCTATTCATTTATATATTTATTTAAAATAGAATTCCATTTGTTTACAGAAATATTAATATCAAATTGGCGACTTCTATCAATTGCTTTTTGAGTATTAATATTTTTTTTACCATCCATAACCAAGGTTATTTGCTCACAGAATTTCTGCAGGTTATTTTTTTCGTTAATAATAATGCCAATGTCATCTGAGTTAATGATCTCAGATACACCCTGGCAATCATTAGCAACAACGGGCTTTCCAAGAGCTAGAGCTTCAAGTGTAACAATAGAAAAAGATTCGAATTGAGAGCTTAATACAAAGCCATCGCAGGCATTTATGTAATCAATATACTTCTCCCCTTTTTCATGCACCCAGGTTAAATTGGTGAGATGTTTGCTTTTTTGGAGGCATTTATTTTTATACTCCGGGTTATCTGTATTATCACCTAACCAAATGAAACGCGCACCTGGTTTAGTTTTAAAAAAGTGTTCGGCGATCTGAATAAAGAGTTCAGGATTTTTATTTTGGTCAATAGTACCACACATTAACCAAGTAAAATTAGTATTTGATAAATTTAATGTGCTACGAGTAGAATTGTATTTTTCTTTATCAAAAGCATATTTTTTTGAATCAATAAAAGGATAACAGATCTCCATTGCTTTATTATACCCATTCTTTTCAAAAACTTTTGAGCTTTGGCCCGAATTGGCAATTACCAAATATGGCGCGGTTATAAGATTTTCTTTATCTTCTTTACCTAACAAGCTAAACATATGATCCAACTCGTGGGTGTGGATGATACATTTAACATTATATTTTTTCGCATACTTTAAAACATGCGTCAGCACGATGGTATTTATGTACCAGGTGCAATTCCTGTTTTTATATAATTTTAAAGGTAATGTAATACTAAAAGCAATTTTCTTTTGGATCCTCCCCAAAAAAGTATTTGATCGCTCTGAAAGTAAATAACTTTTGTCAGCATTAAACCCATCATAAAGTTTGCCTTTATAAATGGAAAGAATAGAGAATTGAAATTTTTTATCAATAGCGTTGATAAGGTTATATAAGACGATCTCAGAACCGGTACGCTCTAAGGTTGGTGTTATAAAAAGTATTTTGTTTACTTTTTCCAAATCAGTTCTTTAATTTTTACGTAAAACTTTATGAATGGATACGTCGCCTTGTTAGCGTATAATTGTTTCCTAGTATTGGTTTGCCAGGTATTTCTTGCCCGTTCTTCTTTGATACAATCTGCAATTTGTTTTTTGGTAAAATGCCTTTCAACAATTTGTTTTCTCTCGCTAACAACAATATTATAATTTGCAGGGTTGGCGCTAAAGCCATTGTTCTCATAGATCACCGCAAATTCATTAAAATGCACAAATTGTGCAGGGTCATTAATAAAAGCTTTTAAAATAAAATCGAAATCAGCGCAAATTTTAAAACCAATATCATACAAACCATATTTATCAAACAGTTCACGTTTTATTAAGCATGATTGATGATTTAATGTTTTATCATAGAAAAAACAAAGATCTAATTTATTCGACTGAACAATATTATACAGACTTCCATCACTGTTCTTTAAAATAGTATTGCAGTAGATCAAAGAATAATTTTGATTCGCATTACTAAACTCAATTGTTTTACTTAAAAAATCAGTTGAAGCAAACACATCTCCGGAGTTTAAAAAGATCAAATAACTGCCGTTAGATTTAAGTATCCCCTTATTTTGTGCGTCATAAATACCTTTATCTTTTTCTGAACAGGAATAGCTGATAATGTCTTTATTTTGCTCTATAAGCTCTTTACTTCCATCGTTTGAACCTCCATCAACAACAACGTAATCAATACCTTTTAAAGTTTGCGTACGAACACTGTCAAAAGTTTGTTTTAAGCCTTCGGCATTATTATAGTTAATGGTTATTATAGAGATCTTAAATTCCAAGACTAAAATTATTTTTTATTTAAATACTTTTTTAAGAGCTCGTCGTGATCACTTGTCAATAAAGACTTTTTTGGTATTATTTTATTTGGAGAAAATTTATTTGCAACTCTTTCTGCAAAGCCGGGCTTATGATCCACTATATCTAAAAGTTGTTGTTGATCCATTTTAAATTCAGAGAATATATGAATGCTTTGACTTTCTATATAATAATAATTACGGTTATAACTTTTAGCGATCATTTCTAAAGCTTTCTTGCTAAAAAAACTAATATGCTGACCTGAGTATTCAGCCCTGTACCACCATTTTAAAAATTCTTCCGGCTTACTTATATCCTGCAGACAAGTTGAAAAAACAAAACATTTACTGTTACCAATCAAGATCTTAAAAATATCTTGTGGGTTTGGAAGGTGCTCAAAAACTTCAAAAGCAGTAATGATATCGTATTTCTTTTTAAGATCAGCTTCAAAACCATTCGCAAATAAATTTTCGCAATAATCATCGTGCCAGTAAAAATCAAATCCTTTATCACGCATTAAACGTGTAAACATACCATAACCACCGCCATAATCCATTCCGCTTT